>JBGSSQ010000025.1:0-3519 GCA_041736975.1 Gammaproteobacteria bacterium | reverse complement strand
TACTCAGGAGGATGTGTGCGCAGCGCTCAATGCGGCAGGTCACCCTGTCAATCAATCTAAAGCATCTAGGCTGCTAAGAAAAATTGGTGCAGTGAAATCCAAAAATGAACAAGGAGAAATTGTTTATCGCCTACCCCTAGAGCCTGCTCCACCCGTTACCACCAGCCAATTATCGAGTTTAATTATCGATGTGGATGCTAACGAATCAATGATTGTGGTTTACACAAGCCCCGGCGCCGCACAACTCATTGCCCGCATCCTCGACCACCATAAGAAGCAAATACAAATACTCGCCACACTAGCTGGAGACGATGCTATTTTTATTGTGCCTACATCAGTAAAAAACATCGATCATTCACTGAGAGAAATAAAAAAGCTGTTGCTTGAATAAAAGCCCCCTTCGTCATTAACAGCGACTAGGCGCTATCTGATTTTTAGTGAGGCTAGCCCCAATAATACTAAGACAAAGCTGATGATCCAAAAACGAACGATAACACGAGGCTCAGGCCACCCTTTTAGTTCAAAATGATGATGGATTGGAGCCATACGAAATATCCGCTTTCCTCTAAGCTTAAAAGAAGCCACTTGTAGAATAACCGAGAGGGTTTCCACAACAAAAATACCCCCCATGATAAGCAGTACCAGTTCCTGACGGACGACTACAGCAATGATACCTAAAGCTGCGCCCAAACCTAATGCACCCACATCACCCATAAATACTTGAGCAGGATAGGTGTTAAACCAGAGGAAACCAAGACCTGCACCTACCATGGCGGCACAAAGTACCGCCACCTCACCTGAACCGGCGATGTAAGGAATGGTTAAGTAAGAAGCAAATTGAATATGACCTGACAGGTAAGCAAAAATACCCAGTGCTCCGGCTACCATCACGGTAGGCAAGATGGCTAAACCATCAAGACCGTCTGTTAAGTTAACCGCATTACTGGTGCCAACAATAACGAAAAAAGCAAAAAATACAAATAATATGCCCATGGGCACCATAGCATTTTTAAAGAAAGGAATCACCAGACCGGTTTCTGCAGGAACAGAAGCTGTTGCATAGAGAAACACCACAGCGGACAACGCGATCAAGGTTTGCCAAAATAGTTTGGCGCCTGCTGACAGCCCTTTACTATTTTTGTAAATTAACTTTCTATAATCATCGACCCAGCCAATAGCGCCAAATCCGAGCATCACCAAGGTAATTAACCAAACATACGCATTGGTTAAATCACCCCATAATAAAATACTTGCAGCAATGGCAATTAAAATTAATGCGCCACCCATGGTCGGTGTGCCAGCTTTTTTTAAGTGAGTCTCAGGGCCATCACTGCGTACATTTTGGCCAATTTGATGTTGCTTTAATTTTCGAATCATTATGGGCCCCACCAGCAATGCAATGAGCAGAGCGGTTAAGCTACTTAATATAGAGCGTAAAGTGAGGTAGTGAAATACCTGAAAAGAGTGATAATATTTTTCTAAATATTGAGCGACCAAATATAACATTCATCTATCCCCGCTAATTTAAGAGAGCAGCTACGATATTTTCCATCCGCATTGAACGCGATCCTTTAACCAATACCGCTTTTTGCTGACTAAGAATGGGCTTCAGTACAGCGACTAATGCCTCCAGGTCAGTAAAGTGTTGTGCTGAACTGCCAAATGCTGAAGAGGCTTGCGCCGATAACTTACCAAAAGTGAAAAATTGATTAATACCAGCTTGATGCACCCAAGTGCCCACTTCGCCGTGAATTTTTTCAGCGTCTTTGCCTAGCTCACCCATGTCACCCATCACTAAAACGGTTGGAAGACCTGTTTGTTGCAGTACATTCAAAGCTGCTTTAAATGCCATTGGGTTTGCGTTGTAAGTATCGTCAATCAAAATCGCACCACTGGATAAATCATGTCTAACCATACGCTTTGACACTGGCGACATTTGTTCAAGCCCACGCTGAATATCTTGCAATTCAACATCACAAGCAATGGCACAGGCGCTAGCTGCTAAAGCATTTGTAATATTATGCTCACCTAAGAGCGGCAAGGTGATGTTAATATCACCTACTGGTGTCACCAAAGTAAATTGTGGACAGCCACTCGCACCGACGATTATCTCTTTTGCACGCACTTGCGCAGCAGATTCTCGACCAAAAGCTATCACTTTTTTCCCAGCCAATTGTGATTGCCATAAGTTTATTGAGGGATCATCAGCATTAACCACAGCGACACCCTGCGCATCTAAACCGCCATATATTTCTGCTTTTGCTTTTGCAATATTTTCTAGCGACCCAAAACCTTCTAAATGAACCGGCGCCACCATAGTCACTACTGCAACATGAGGCTGCGCTATTTTGACTAGCTCGGCAATTTCACCCATGTGGTTAGCACCCAACTCGAGCACTACTGTGCGATATGAATCATCCAGCTGTAAAAGCGTCAGTGGCAAACCAATATTATTATTAAAACTATTCACAGGACTCAATGTCTTCCCAAGCCCTGAAAAAATACTCGCCAACATGGCTTTTGTAGTCGTTTTTCCGCAACTTCCCGTCACGGCAATCACAGGTATATTAAATTGTTCACGATGCCATTTCGCTAATTCTCCAAAGGCTTGAAGCGTATCGGGCACAATAATTTGAGGGATTTTGACATCCACTGGCTGACTTACTAATACGGCAACAGCACCTTTTTTTTCAGCTTCTTGAACAAAGGCATGGCCATCAAAATACTCACCCTTAATGGCAACAAAAAGTGCTCCAACCTCTAGGGTACGTGAATCTATACTGACACTGGAAAAAATCTCATCATCATCGTTTATTAATTTTGCCGATAGTATTTGCGCACATTTTTTTAGATCTATCATTTTAATCCTCACCTGAATAGTTTTTCAGCTGTTTGTTGCTGAACTAGTTCTATATCACTAAAGGGAAATCTCTCCTCGCCAATAATCTGATACGACTCATGCCCCTTACCAGCGATTAATACCACATCCCCGGGCTCTGCACAATCAATTGCATGTGCTATCGCCGCCCCTCGATCAAGCTCAACTTCGGCTGCCCATGGACAGATCAAACCCGCTTTAATTTCATCAATAATCACCTGCGGCTGTTCTGTGCGTGGATTATCATTTGTCAGAATAAGCTGATCGCTATAACGTTCTGCAACTTGCCCCATTAGTGGACGCTTGCCTCGATCTCGGTCTCCACCACAACCAAACACACACCATAGTTTTCCATTTGTGTGCGGCTTAAGCGCAATTAATGCTTGCTGCAATGCATCTGGCGTATGTGCGTAATCGACTACAATAAGAGCTTGTTTTTCACCACCGTAAGCTTGCATGCGACCAGTGACATTATGAACTCGACTAAATGCCGACAATGCTTTATCGAAAGGAATTTCCATTAACTGCATCACTGCTAACACAGCTAATACATTGCTTATATTAAAATGCCCTAATAATTTACTCGATATGTCACCACTGCCCCACTCAGAAATAATACTGGCTTTAAAACCTTTAGCATT
>JBGSSQ010000023.1:0-5209 GCA_041736975.1 Gammaproteobacteria bacterium | reverse complement strand
GCAAGGGCGCCCTGCCTCGCCGACTTTGGCGTCAGAATAACTTACCATGGCAATCACAAACAAGGAGATGATAAAGTACACCCGCCAGGACAATAGCTGAACAACACAAGGCCTAGGTATAAAATTGACTTCAATACCAGTATTCCCTATCATCTAGACAGACCATAAAAGCCCCATTAGGAGAAAAAGATGGAAATGCAAACCGAAGCCCTGCTGACGCCCGTTGAGTTCTATACCCTTTTAAACACCCAATTTACCACCTACCGCAATCAAAACAAACCTGAGTTATTAAAAAATGACTTTGCACTACCCTATGCTCTCTCAACTGATAACAAGGATGATTTGAAAGAAACAGCCACTAGAATATTGACTAAAGCAGGAATGTTTCTAAAAGATAAAGCGGCGGCTACTTACGAATACATACTGACACATACAGCACTGACCCAATTTGTAACAAATGAAATGCGCGACATCCTAGGTCAACAACATGCTAGCCCTCTCAAAAAAATGATCGATCTTACTATTTTGTTTCAAGGGCTTTATAATCACCTGCTTCAAAATCAGACTGACAAGTCTCTGCTCTCATTATTAGAACCTGTGCATAAAGCCCTGTGGGCAGCGACACCAGTGATAGAAAACGCCACTCCAGTGATTTATTCGCAAACAGCCGAGGAAAATCAGCCAACCTCAATCAGGCAGGATGCACTCACTTTCGAACAAACATTCCAGCTGCAAATCAAAAGAGCACAGGATTTAATAGCCGCTAATACCACTGAATCTTGCCAACAAGAATCTGCACGTTTAAAACAACGATCAACCGATAAATATGGATCAACTGGAACCATTGTCAATGCAACCTCATACGCCGGACTCAAAAGTCAAACTGCGCCCATATTTGGCTATGACGCATGGCATTATCGCTGCAAAGAACCGGGTGAGATGATCTCTGCACAAGAAAGAATAGAAGCTTTCTATAGCTTCTGGCGACAGGAACAAACCGGTATATTCGGAAACGCGCAAGAAAGAGTGTTAGCCTACACCCAACTCGGTGTTGAATTATTTCAGCCGGTGCCTTCAATGGGGGCCGTTTATGATAATTTTTTATCGTGTTTAACTGAAAACGACCATACACTACCAGAAGCCACCTTAGATGTTACCGGACTTTCTGAACACTCAGCAGTGACAATGAAATTTGATGCTACTTGGTAACGACACCTTGTAGATAGAGCGCGCCACAACACGCCAAAATAAGACAATAAAGTATCATATTACATTATAAAATATCAATATCGCGCACCTATAAATGTCTTCCTAGATGGTCATTTAATGCTCACAGTGATCTCCCACGACCTCTACTACACTTAAAATAGGACGTTACGGCTCTATAACCTATGGCGTCATGCAAACTTGTGATAGACCTTGCGCTCTGAAAGTAGCTATTCATGAGTTGCCGTTTAAACAGACAAAGACTACGGACGTTCTAAAAGGAAATCGCTGACTGTTATTAACCTGCCAGGCAAACCCACAAGTAATGCGCTATAATTATAAGTAAGCAATATAGTTTGGGAGAGACATCATGGGCACCCTTCGCGAGGAAATTGGTAAAACTGATCAATCTTTGAAAAAAGGCACTGCAGCTAGGGCACTTGAGAATATCACCGGTTTTGTGGGGGGGTATTATGCGCTTGAAAAGCAACAAATCTTTCAACTACTTTATCCGTCAAATTCATTCAAAGCCGCGATGAAGTCGGTGTATCATATGATTCAATCCACTCCAAGTATCACGCCCAACGATGCTTTAAGAAAAATATTTGATGCTTTTAACGAGGTAGCCGAAAAAAACACCTTGCTGCCTATAAGATCATCATCACAACGTCCTATAGTGGAATGCCTTGTGCGTATACTTGAGGATCCAGACACTGCGCCCTACGCAAGTGCCACTCTCAAATCACTTGATCATCGAACCTATGAGCGTTTGGTAAACAATATATCCAAATTTGGCAAGCTAGATGACGCTATGTCTGTATCTGAAAAGATTCGATCCATAAAAAATCGTGCCCCAACACCTGAAAAAAATCCTATTCTAGACAGTCTATTGCATGAGTCTCCTCAACAGAATTTTACAGACAAGCCAAAACCAACTAAGACATCTGTTCTCTTAAGTGATAATAAACAACGTTTTTCATTTGCGCCCACAGCACCTGAAAAAGAAAATATCTCGCAAAGCAGCTTAAAAGACAACATCGAAAACTTAGCGCACAGCCTGAATTTGACATTGAACGATAGTGCGTTAGCAAAAATTGTAGATGCTTCGCTGAACATAGACCAACCTAGCATGCAGCATACACTCAAATCGCACATAATTGAGCTTATCCAGCAACATAAGGATATTCAGAACCCACAAATTAACAATGACAAACTCATGGATGCAATAAGCGCCCTAGATGAATGGATGCCTGGCTTAAAGGACTCCGTACCCATAGGCCCGACTAAAGACAGTCCCAATATTTAGGGGCTCAATCTAACTGAATGATTTAGGTTACGTTATATGGAACACAACCGCCTACTCAAAGCCTGCCTGCTCAGGAGCATTGGTACTTGCACGGTTGTGGCCGCCGATACTTATGTTTACATGCTGTTTTTGTCAACATATCCTAGTAGTAGCATCCCCTATTTGTATGTCACATTAGGATTATTTTCCTTCTTTACCATGCGCATGACACAAACTTTTATAAGACGTAACTTAATAAAATTCATGCATGTCAGCCATATTATTTTCATTATATTACTAACAGCCTTCCTGTTTTTAGCTGAGGGCTCCTGGCATTGGATCCATTTTGTCATCGCCGTCGCTATCTTGACTATGGTGACAATTGCCAATACCACCGACTGGATCGTGGTACAATCCATGTTTAATTTGCGCGAATTTAAAGAACGCAGCAAATGGATTATTCTAACTTCAACCATTGCCGTTATTCTGATTGGTTTAACTATACCTATTCTACTGTTATTTTTCCCATCGAATATTGTTCTATATTTACTCATTACCTTATTTATAGCGGCTTTACTCGTTGAAAAATTCATGCCAGTAGCCACACATAAAGTAGAGACAAAACCAAAACCGTCTGCTTCTATTGCTGTCAGCAAACAGCCACTTTATATCTCTACATTTATTGCTTTGTTGATTATGCTGCAACTCTATATTTTTGCTGATTATAGTTTTAAAAGTGAATTAGCAGTCAACTTCAATCAAAAAGTAATGGGACAATTTTTAGCACCTTTTTATGCTGTCACTAATGCCATAACCATCATTATACAAATGTTCATATCCCCTGCTATGTTACGACGTTTCGGGGTTATTGGATTAATCATTGCCTGCCCCATTATGTTCATGATTTCCACGGGACTACTGATCATTGAACCGTCTTTATGGCCAGCCGCCATCTTTGCAGGAACAGCTAATATCATGCGCTATAGTTTTTTCTCAGTCGGCACTCAAATGATTTATAATGCCTACCCCCCCGCCGTTCGTAGCCTTGCACAATACCAGATGCAAAGTTTTGGACGCGGTTTTGGTATAGCATTAGGTGGTATTGGTTTAATACTACTGAAAGTCGCCGGCGCCAATTTGCAGCAAATTGCCATTGGAGGCTTTATTATGGCCGCCATAATGGGCTATGTCACACTACGTTTGCGCAAAAATTATTTCTCCACCCTGAAACAAGCTATCAATTTAAATCGCTTTGACGAAGATTACCTAAGTACCGTATCAACTGATGAAGAATTACTGCTTAAAGTAGCCACTCAAGCCCTGAGGGAAAAAAATGAGGACGCTCAGTTATTCGGATTGTCTTTATTAAATAGGGTAAAGTTAAAAACCCTACCTGTGGAAGTGACCAAAGCACTCTCTTCGGATTACAAGACAGTTCAAATAGTCACCATCAACCTTATAAAAGAATCGAATGATCAAGGTGCCGTAGAACTATTACTGACAAAATTAAAGACAGAAAAAAAGGCGGACGTCATCGAAGCGCTCACTGACGCCATAGTACCATTCTCACCCGATGAATTAATCTCTTATGCCACCACAGCGATTGACAGCGAAGAAGCGGCCATTAAAGCTGCGGCAGTATCCGTCTTCTTCAATGCCGGAAATCATGAGGAAATCGCTAAAGCGCAACAGGTATTGAAAACACTAGTCTATCACCATGATCCCCAATACCGATTCTACGCAGCAACCGCTTTGAAACATATTTATACAGAAAAATCGAGTGACTATATTCTGCACCTAATCAATGACAGTGAAATATCTGTAGTGCATGCGGCACTGACCACATCTAAACTTCACCAAGATGAAAAAATCATAGTCGCCTTGGTCGATAAGCTTAAAGATCGTTCACTCTCTTATTTAGTAGGCAACGCACTCATTGGCATGGGACCAAGAGTGATTCCTTTACTATTAAACCAAATTCACAACTTACAGACGCCCTATCCTGTAAGTTCAATGATCCTATTACTAGGTAAATTTTCCACACCTCAAGCTGAAACAGCCTTACTGGAACTCATTAAAACGAATAACATTACCTTTTTACAAGTGTGCTCTATGAGCTTGGCCTACCGATCAAAGATGTTTACTCTCTCCCCTCAAGCTCTAGACATCACCTATCGGCAGATATTAAATGAAGCAGGGACAACCAGAACATTTTTGCAGAGTGAGCATTTCTATGAAGACGAAGATATCACTAACGAAATCCGCTCGCGAATTTTTTACTCCAAGCAACTGTACCTGTATTTCTTGGCTGCCTACACCGGCTCAACAATTATTTTACAAATCATTCCCACACTACTGAGGGAAGACCATACTACAACGGCCTACATCAACGCCGTTGAATTACTGGAGTTATCAGTGCAAAAAATGGAATTAAAAAGCACTATTTCCCCCATACTAGAATCAAAAAATAAACCCATCTCACCAGTGCCCTTACCAGACAAAGCCTTAGACAACTGGCTTCGCGAGGTGCTAAACTTTAAACAAGGTGTTTCACGGAGTGACGAGATGAGTGATTTAATTGAAAAAGTGCTGATATTACGTAAAGTATCACTGTTTTCTGGTTTGTCGACTGAACTACAACAGGTTATCGCCGAGATCCTCAAGCAAAAAAATATATCAGAAGATGAAATACTCTTTCAAGAAGGCGATGGGGGAGAT
>JBGSSQ010000445.1:0-7322 GCA_041736975.1 Gammaproteobacteria bacterium | reverse complement strand
CGACGCTTTCAGTTATATGACCCTATTAAAATCTCCGGGGGTTCTGTGAGTCTTGTTGATGATTACGGCCACCACCCTCGTGAACTACAAGTGACCATTGATGCGGTACGAAGGGTTTGGCCGGACCGTCGTTTAGTTATGGTATTTCAGCTGCATCGCTATTCGCGAACGGCAGAATTAATGGATGACTTTATAGAAACATTGAAAGCAGTGGATCAATTAGTATTGCTGGAAATCTATTCTGCAGGTGAAGCGCCTCTGCCAGGTATCACCGGTGAGTCTTTTGCTGCGAGTTGTGCAAAACAATTTAAAGTGTCGCCTATCTTTGTTTCTCGTCAGCAAGATTTGTTCACTGTACTGGGGCAATGTCTGCTCGATAAAGATGTGGTGTTGCTGCAAGGTGCTGGCGATATTGGGAAGATCGCACCACAGTTTCTTGGGTGCCCCGATCTTCTTTTATCCTATTCAACAGATGAGGGGGTTAAGTGTTAACTTCAGAAAAACAAGGTAAATTAAAGACTGGTTGGGTGTTGACCAGTCAAGATAAAAATCCCGCTGATCTAGGTCGAGTGGCCGTTATTATGGGTGGTTCTTCGCAAGAGCGAGAGATTTCTTTGGTAACCGGAGGCAATATTTTAGCTGCATTGCAGCGGATGGGTGTGGATGCTTATGGTATTGATGCGCGTGATAATATTGTTGAACAACTAAGAGTAAATCCTCCTGATCGTGCTTTTATTGCACTGCATGGACCGGGTGGCGAAGATGGTGAAATCCAAGGATTATTGCAGTGGATGCAGATCCCTTATACTGGCAGTAATGTGTCCTCATCGGCGTTAACGATGAATAAAATTTTCACCAAATATGTTTGGGAGTGCAATAATATTCCCACACCATTACGGGTGAGTGTAGAAGATGTTCACGATTATAGTGCCTTGGCAAAGAAAATGACATTGCCACTCTGTGTTAAGCCGACTAATGAGGGGTCTAGTCTTGGGGTGACTCGTGTGAATGAGTGGTCTCAGTTGGCTGATGCCATTGACAGTGCTAAAAAATATAAATTTGAAGTGATGATTGAGCCTTGGATTGAAGGTCGTGAGTTGACGGTCGGAATCATCGGAAATTATGCTTTGCCTATTATTGAAATACGTCCTAAACAAGGTATGTACGATTATCAATCTAAATATGTAAAAGGATCGACAGAGTATCTTTGTCCTGCACCAATTTCAGATGCTTTAAGCGCTGAAATTCGTGCTGTTTGTTTGCGCGCCTTTCAATTAACGGGTTGTAGTGGTTGGGGGCGCATTGATCTTATGTTGGATGAGCAAGATCAATTTTGGCTTTTGGAATTGAACAGTATCCCGGGCATGACTGAGACCAGTTTGGTTCCCAAGGCTGCTAAAGCCGAGGGGGTTGATTTTGATCGCCTGGTCTATGAGATTGTTTGGTTGAGTGTCAAAGAGTGAGCTCGATGAGAAAGAGGTCTAAACGACAAGGTTTTAGTTTTAAAGTCCCTCCCACTTTTTTGAAGTGGGGTGTGTCTCTTGTTAGCCTTTCTTTAGTACTTTGGGGCGCTCTCTGGGCTTCACAGTGGTTTTCTGATCCTAGTAATATGCCTTTGGAGCATGTAGTGATTCATGCGCCTTATAGGCATGTTTCCCAAGGAACCTTAGAGCGGCATATTGCCCCTTATGTCAAAAAGAGTTTTGTGACTATGAATGCCCTTCACTTGCAAAGTGAGCTACAGGGGTTGCCTTGGGTTAAAAAAATTCAGCTTCAGCGTGTTTGGCCCGATACGTTGGTGGTGACGGTGGTTGAGCAGCAGCCTTTTGCCCGCTGGGGAGTCAAAGGCGTTTTGAATAATGAAGGTGGTATTTTCTTTCCTGAGCTGGCATCGATCCCTCCCGGGTTGCCAGCGTTTAATGGCCCCGTTGATATGGCCAAGACCATATTAGAGAATTATAAGCAGTTTCAGGCGGCGTTGGCTAAGAGTGATTTAAAAGTCACCGCTGTCAATGTCAATTCACGGCATGCTTGGGAGCTGGAGTTAGAGGGGGGTACTTTGGTGAAGCTGGGACAGGGCCAATATCATGAGCGTTTAGCGCTAGTGGTTAAAGTCTGGCCTTCATTGACTGAGGGCAGGACTACCCCCTTAAAGATGATCGATGCGCGATACCCTAAGGGTATTGCCGTCAAATAGCGCACAATGGTAAATAACCCTTGTGAATTCCCCTATATCGCCTATAGCAGCAGTGATACGGCCATGCTAGACTACGGCTATTGTATTCAATCTATGGGTTAAGGAGTATTGTACGGCTATGTCTAAGAAAATGAGTAAAAACTTTATTGTAGGCCTAGATATTGGTACTACCAAAGTAGTGGCTTTGGTGGGAGAGATTTCTGCAGATGGACAAATTGAGATTGTTGGCATTGGTAGCCAGGTATCACGTGGCTTAAAGCGTGGTGTTGTGGTGAATATTGAGTCTACCATGCAGTCCATTCAGCGTGCCGTAGAAGAAGCAGAATTAATGGCTGGGACTGAAATTCAGTCAGTCTATGCGGGTATTGCTGGCAGCCATATTCGTAGTCTTAACTCTCATGGTATTGTGGCTATTCGCGATAACGAAGTGTCTCAAATTGATATTGATCGAGTGATTGATGCCGCACGTGCTGTGGCTATCCCCGCAGACCAAAAAATTCTTCACATTTTGCCACAAGAATTTATTATTGATAACCAAGAAGGCATACGTGAGCCTATAGGTATGTCTGGCGTGCGTCTGGAAGCTAAAGTTCATATCGTGGTTGGCGCCGTAAGTGCCGCGCAAAATATCGTTAAATGTGTGCAACAGTGTGGACTCAGTGTTAACGACATTATTTTAGAGCAGCTGGCATCAAGTTACGCTGTGTTGACCGAAGATGAAAAAGAATTGGGTGTGTGCTTAGTGGACATTGGTGGTGGCACTACTGATATTGCTGTGTTTACTAACGGTGCTATTCGTCATACAGCGGTTATCCCCATTGCCGGTGACCAAGTTACCAACGATATCGCTGTGGCGTTAAGAACGCCAACTAAACATGCGGAAGAAATTAAAATCAAACATGCACAAGCCTTAAAGCATTTGGCTGATGCCCATACCATGATTGATGTGCCTAGTGTTGCTGGAAGGCCGCCTCGTCAATTGTCTGAAAAATCTTTAGCTGATGTGGTCAGTGCGCGTTATGAAGAATTATTTAATTTAGTATCAGCCGAATTGCGCCGCAGTGGTTTTGATGATTTAGTCGCTGCTGGTATCGTAATAACTGGTGGTGCTTCGATGGTCAGTGGCGTATTAGAATTAGCGGAGTCTACATTCAAAATGCCAGTGCGTTTAGGATTGCCTCAGCATGTTCGTGGGTTGACAGAAAATTTACAGTCACCAACCTACGCAACAGGTGTAGGGCTGTTGTTATACGGATTACAACAACAAGAGGAAGGTTCGCACCATGAGTTTCAAATCACCGCTGGAGTGTCGGGGTTATGGTCGAAAATGTCTGGTTGGTTTAAAGGCCATTTTTAAAGTTTTTCTAGGAGTTAAGTAATGTTTGAATTAACAGAAAGTGTTCCCCATAATGCGATTATAAAAGTCATTGGCGTAGGCGGTGGCGGTGGGAATGCGATAGAGCACATGATGAGTGTGAACATCGAAGGTGTTGAATTCGTGTGCGCCAATACTGATGCGCAAGCACTTCGAAAGTCTAACGCACGAACTTTGCTACAGTTAGGTGAAGAAATCACTAAAGGATTGGGCGCTGGCGCTGATCCAGAAATTGGACGAAAAGCGGCTGAAGAAAACCGTGATCGTATTCGTGATGTTTTAGATGGTTCTGACATGGTGTTTATCACGGCTGGTATGGGTGGTGGTACCGGAACGGGTGCTGCACCCGTTTTCGCTGAAATTGCCAAGCAGCTGGGTATTTTAACTGTAGCTGTTGTCACCAAGCCTTTTGCTTTCGAAGGCCGCAAGCGTATGGAAGTGGCTGAGCAAGGCACTAAAGCTTTAGCCGCCAATGTGGATTCTTTAATTACTATCCCTAATAATAAATTACTCAGTGTGCTCGGCAAAAATATCACCTTGTTAAATGCGTTCAAAGCAGCTAACAATGTATTATTGGGCGCGGTTCAGGGTATTGCTGAATTGATTACACGTCCAGGCTTAATCAACGTCGACTTTGCCGACGTACGAACCGTGATGTCCGAAATGGGTATGGCTATGATGGGAACCGGCGTTAGTACTGGCGAAAATCGTGCCTCTGAGGCGGCAGAAGCGGCTATCTCTAGTCCATTGTTGGAAGACATTGATCTAAACGGCGCGCGCGGCGTGTTGGTTAATATCACTGCTGGCTTGGATATGTCTATAGGTGAATTTGAAGAAGTGGGTGATGTGATTAAATCATTCACCTCAGAAAACGCGACGGTGGTGGTGGGAACCGTTATTGACCCAGAAATGACCGATGAACTTCGTGTCACTGTAGTCGCTACTGGTCTTGGCAGCATAGAGACAGAGGGGCTACAATTTAGACCCAAAGAAACTACCAAAAGCGACGGCACACCTGATTACCATCAGCTAGAAAAGCCAACGATCATCCGCAATCAACCCACAGAAACCGCTGCTGCAGAAATGGACTCTAAAGATATTGATTATCTCGATATCCCTGCGTTCCTGCGCCGCCAAGACGAAAACAGCTAAAACTCTGTCATCGCGAGAGAAGCGCGGCGACCCAGAAAGAAATAACTATAGTGGAATGGCATGGTCCCAAGAGGGCTGTGCCCTCTGGTTATTGTTGATTTCTGGGTTGCCACTCTTCGCTCGCAATGACGGTTGAGGGAGGGGGGTGTATGTTAGAAGTTCCTATGCACAATCTTTTGTACGATTTTGAGATTTTGAATAAAAATGCGGGCTTAAAAGAGATTGTCGATGTTCTCTCTAATTTCATGAAAGACAATGTTCGTGCGTTTGACTTTGAAGACGTCAGTGAGGATCAAAAAAATCAGCTGCAAACAATAAGAGCTATTTTGAATTCAAAAGAAAATGAAAATTGCGCTGTCTTCGATCATGCTATCAATTATTATATGTTGAATCAAAATAATTCAAATGATAGTCAGGAGTGTGGTTTGTTGCATTTTGCCTGTGCTTTTGGTCGTTTAGAAGAGGTTGAATATCTTTTTAAAACCTGGTACGAGTTGAGTATTAACGCGGTGAGCCATATTTTTCAATCACCCATTCAATTTGCTATTGCTGTAGGAAACTCTCCTGAAATGGTAGGTTATCTCTTGGGAAAAGGCGCTACTGTTCTGTTGAATAAAGATTTACTGGTTGAAGACTCTTCAGAGGAATTGCCGATGGAGATAGATTCTGATGATGATGGTGGTTCATACACAATTGTGGATGCATTAAAAATGAGCTGGAATTATTGTGGTAACAATGATAAGGGTGCTTTTTTTGAAAGATGGGTTGGTATTTTCTCTGATATTTGTCAGGATGAGGATGTTATGAATGATCTAGAAAATAAATTCCCGGTTTTTTTTCAATAACCTTGGCATTATCAACTGGAAAATCTTTCTCAGCCAAGCTCAATGAAATGATGCTTTGCTTCAAGGCAATGCGCAGCCTTAATGAGGTGTTGTCATTGAAAATGTGTTATTATCAATGCCAACTTATCAAGTACTCGAAGGTTACATGAAAAACAGTGAAAACACTCAGCCTCAAGGCTTTGCGGCATTGCCCTTGGCGGAAGTCTTATTAAAAAACCTGACATCCTTAGGTTATGAAACCATGACGCCAATTCAAGCGCAAACCTTGCCTATGTTGCTCCAAGGCGACGATGTGATTGCCAAAGCCAAAACTGGCAGCGGTAAGACGGTGGCTTTTGGGTTGGCAATTTTAAGCCAACTGCAGGTAGAGAATTTTTCTGTGCAAGCTTTGGTGCTGTGTCCTACACGAGAATTGGCAGAGCAAGTCAGTGCGGCCTTGCGTCAGCTTGCTCGTCTAATGCCTAATATTAAAATTCTTAATTTGTTGGGTGGCATGCCGATGAAGTTACAGCTTGAATCGCTAAGACATCCTGCGCATATTATTGTTGGCACGCCTGGTCGGGTGCAAAAGCATTTAACTAAAAACACTTTAAGCTTGAAAAATTTAATGGCTTTAGTTTTAGATGAAGCAGATCATATGCTCGATCTAGGCTTTCTAGATGAAATTAAATCGATCATTGCCGAGTGTCCAAGAAAACGCCAAACGTTATTATTCTCGGCAACTTATCCTGAAGCAATTAATGACATCTGCCATGCCTTTATGCGAAACCCTAAAACAGTTCATGCTGACACCCTTCACACGGATTTAAATATTGAGCAGCTTTTTTATAAGGTAGACCATGATTCTTATAAATTCCAGGTATTAAAGGCGTTATTGCTTCATCATCAGCCGGTCTCAGCTTTAATTTTTTGCAATACAAAAAATCAAACGCTAGAATTAACTGATCAGTTATCCAATGCAGGGTTCAGCGCCTATGCTATCAACGGTGATATGGTGCAGGGGGAGCGCAACCATGTCATGATTCGTTTTTCCCATCAAAGTTGTTCTATACTGGTAGCCACTGATGTTGCTGCGCGCGGACTTGACATTAAAGAGCTTCCTGCGGTAATCAATTATGATTTAGCCTTTGAGCAAGAGGTGCACACGCATCGAATTGGTCGCACCGGGCGTGCCGGTGCTAAAGGTTTAGCTTTGAGTATAATTACACCAGCTGATCATCAAAGGCTATCTGCGATCGAAGATGAGCAAGGCAGCCCCATTGTTTTTGGGGAAATCGAAGAATTAACCAAAAAAAACCAGCCAGTGTATTTGCCTGAAATGGTAACCCTTTGCTTGCATGCGGGTAAGAAAGACAAACTTCGACCAGGTGATATCTTGGGCGCATTAACCAAAGAGGCTGAAATCTCAGCAGATTGCGTTGGCAAAATCACTATTACTGATTTTAATTCTTATGTGACTATTCATCAAAGCCAGGTGAGCACAGCCTTGCAACATTTTCAAAATGGCAAGCTTAAAGGCCGCCAAATTAACGCCAAAAGGCTTTAGCATCGAAGCGTCTGATCCACACTTCCCCTTGTTGTTGCCGGGAGCACGTCAAGTAGGCAAAACTCATTTAGTGAGAGAATTGGCGCGGTAAATTAAAAAGATAGGCGCGCACTGAACTCTAGACTTAGAGTATTTAGTTATTCTTACTGTTCATCCAGCTGATCGGTCTACTGCTTCTAGTTCGGGATTTAACGGTTGCCATATCCC
>JBGSSQ010000422.1:0-3483 GCA_041736975.1 Gammaproteobacteria bacterium | reverse complement strand
GAAATGGCAAGCAATCACAATATCACACCCAAAGATGAGCCGCTGTCTACCTATGGCAACCCCAAACACTACGTTGTAGAAGGTAAACATTATAAGGTTCTTAAATCTGCACAAAATTACAATAAGGTCGGCACCGCCTCCTGGTATGGTAATAAATTTCACGGCCAGCTCACCTCAACACGGGAACGCTATAACATGTTTGGCATGAGCGCTGCCAGTAAAGACCTACCACTCCCGACCTACGTACGAGTCACTAGCCTAGAGAATGGACGTTCCGTGGTTGTTCGAGTCAATGATAGAGGGCCTTTTAAATCTGACCGCATCATTGACTTATCCTATACAGCCGCCAAAAAGCTAGGGCTAGTCGCGCGTGGCACCGGGCAAGTCCGCGTCACCGCACTCAATGTAGGCGAGCCTAAAACGCTGGATTCACTCGCTCTTCGCCAAGTTCTGCAGGTGGGAGCCTTCTCAAGTCATGAAAACGCCCATCGCTATAGCCGCAAGATAACTCAACTAACCCAATCGCCGGTGAACATTCGACAAACCATGGCGGACAATAGGCCTGTGTTCAAGGTCGAAGTGGGCCCGTTTAGTAACCAAGAAGCTCTAGATAACACTCAGCAAACGCTAGAAAGAAACGGCGTCCAAAATACGACTATCCGTTAAGCTTGACTTGTAGGCTACCCCGCTTAACCACGATCTGCTGCGTTCTTTGAACGAGAATGGACTTCGAGCAAAAAAGCCGTTAAGATCACAGCAGAATTTGTTGCTAAGGCGTATACCTGCTGCTATTCATTACCGCACTACTATAGGAGAGAACATCATGGGAATAATCAAACAAGTGCTACCGGCTTTTTTAGTAATAGCCTTATGGAGCGCTACAACCACAACCTGTCAGGCCGAACAAGTCACCCCCTTAATGCTCAAAGCTACAGCAGCTGCGACTAGCCCCACAGCGGTTAGTTTCACCCCCACTGCCCCCACGCTTGGGGTTAAATCCTATGTTCTGATGGATGGCGCCAGTGGACAGGTGCTCTCCGAACAAAACCGCGATGAAAAACTGCCCCCCGCCTCTCTGACCAAAATCATGACACTCTATGTTGTTTCCAGTGCCTTAAAGTCAGGGAAGTTATCGCTAGATACACCCATTAACATCAGTGAAAGGGCCTGGCGAACGGGTGGTTCTCGCATGTTTGTTAAAATCGGCACCAAGGTCAGCGTCCAAGATTTGCTGCAAGGCATCATTGTCGCCTCCGGTAATGACGCTTGCGTCGCTTTGGCGGAACATCTGGCCGGCACCGAAGAATCCTTCGCAGAACTGATGAATCAAACGGCGAAAAAACTTGGGATGAACAACTCTCATTACGTCGACTCAACCGGCTTACCCAGCCCTCAGCATTATTCAACTGCTTATGATCTAGCGTTGCTTTCTCGCGCACTCATCAATGATTTCCCCGAGTATTACGATTGGTACAAACAAAAATGGTTTACCTACAACGGCATCAAACAACCCAATCGCAATCGTTTGCTGTGGCGTGATGATACCGTAGACGGTCTTAAGACTGGCCATACTGAAGAAGCCGGATTTTGCTTGGTAGCCTCAGCAAAACGAGCCGATACCCGTCTTATTGCAGCTGTTTTGGGCTGTAAAAGTGAAGACACTCGCGCAAATGATACCGAAGCCTTATTGAATTTTGGTTTTCACTTCTTTGAAAGTCAAAAAGTTTTTTCAAAAAATGCGCCCATTAGTCAACCCCGTGTTTACTTAGGCCAAGACAAATATTCTGCCCTAGGCTTAAGCGACGATTTTATAGTCACCATTCCAAGCGGCAAAATGAAAGACTTGAAAGCAAGCATGGTCCTTGATAAAGAGCTTAAAGCGCCTATAACCAAAGGACAAACCTACGGTACCGTGAAAATCACGCTAGATGGCAAAGAAATAGCGTCTCGCCCATTAGTCGCCCTGAACGACAACCCCAAAGGTGGGCTGTGGACAAGAATTTGTGATCATATTTCTATCTCTTTCCATCGATGGTTTGGTTAAAGATGCGCAGGTGGCCCTATGTCAACTGAAGATAGCGGGCTACTGCAGTTTCCATGTGAATTTGCTCTCAAAGTCATGGGCAAAAACTCAACGACTTTTGAGGCCGTCGTGTTAGCGGTTCTTCGTCAACACCTACCCGACCTCAGAGAAGGGGCTGTTTCTTTGAGAGAAAGCAAAGAAAAAAAATACCTTGCTATGACCGTCACTTTTATAGCCACTAGCCAAGCTCAAATCGACCAAATCTACACAGACCTTTCCGCAAGCAAGGAAGTGATAATGGCACTTTAAGGATTTCCAATGACAGTTGATATTCTGATAATGACACTTTTTATGCTAGCCAACTGTTTGATCGGTTATTACTCCAGTAAAAAAGTACAAACAGTCAGCCACTATTCCGTTGGCAACCGAGCGTTTAGTACTTTTGCCATATTTGCCACCTTGTCAGCTTCTTTTATTGGTGGCGGCTATATGATGGGGAATGCTGCAAAAGTCTATAGCATCGGTATCATTTATTCTTTTGCCTTACTGGGTTTTAGCTTAAGTCAGATTATTGTAGCCCTATGGCTTGCACCAAGAATGAACAATCATCGGGACTGTCATTCCGTCGGTGACATCATGGCAAAAAAATACGGACATCGTGCGCAAATTATCACTGGTTTTTTTGCTATGATTATTTGCGCTGGCATTGTTGGTGCGCAAGTCAGTGGTATGGGCGCAATATTCCACCATTTTTATAACATCAGCCCCTTTTGGGGGATCATTATTGGCTTTGCCATCATTATTTTTTATTCTTCACTAGGCGGCATGAGCGCGGTGGTCTACACGGATATTTTTCAATTTATCATACTCATTATAGGTATTCCTGCGGCCTTCTTTATTGGGCTACACTCTATAGGTGGATGGCACGCTATCGCCACCCAACTACCTTCTCACCATATTCACTTTTTACAACATGGAAGTGATTGGGTAACATTTGCCGCATTGTTCACTACTTTCATGTTTGGCGACGTGCTACTCCCTCCCTACGTGCAACGATTATTTATGGCACGCTCTTCAAAAGCCACACGTAATGCTTCACTGTGGAGCGCGTTATTATCCGCGCCTTTTTTATTACTAGTAGGCTCTATAGGTTTAATTGCCTTAATTTTAAACCCGCAACTTCCACCAAACAGTGCCTTACCCTATGTGGTCCTGACTACCCTGCCCCCTGTGATCCGAGGTTTTGTGATGGCAGGCGTCATTGCCGTTATCATGTCATCTGCCTCGTGCTTTATTAATGCCGCTGCCATTTCCTTTGTTAACGATGTTATTCGACCGCTTTACGGCAATAGACTCAGTGATCGCCGGCTACTCTCTCTCGCCAAGCTAGGCACATTATTGGTGGGCACTGGCGCTATCGTTTTTGCGTTATTAATCACTAATGTGATGGATAGTTTATT
>JBGSSQ010000414.1:0-3433 GCA_041736975.1 Gammaproteobacteria bacterium | reverse complement strand
AGCTCGAAAATTTTGACCCCCTTAAACTAGCAGAAGTCGAAGCAAAAAAAGCGGGAGATAAACTAAAATTCTTGAAAAATGATGACATGGAACTCCGGAAATCTGAGACTGAAAATATTCAAAAGGCGCAAGAAAGCGACCGAAGAGCACTCATAATAGTGTCACTGAAAGACGAAATTAATCAATTAGGGGCATCAATAACTAGAATCCTAAAATCTAATCCTCACGAAAATGATAAAATACAAGAATTGCGCGACCAGCTGACCAAAAAGAAAGGTGAGCTTAAACACTTCGGTCCTTCTAGACTTCATCGGGCTTTTGGGGGAAATGACACGGCATCAAAAACACAAAGTAAAATTTCTACTGATCAAAAAGAACGTGAAAATAAAATCAAAGCAGCTGAAGAGAGCTTCGCCAGAGCGCAAAAAACAATGAGGGATACAGCAGAAAAGATGGCGAAGGATCGCGAGTTAAAATACCAAGCTAAAAAAGAGAAGGAGAAAGAGAAGGAGAAGGAACAAGCAAGGGACTATGACAACTTTGATTATACCTTGTATGGAGAAAAGCGAAAGTTAACTGAGAAAGAAAAAGAGCAGAGAAAAGCCGAAAGGAAAATGCAATTAAGCAAAAGAATCTTTGACCTATTTGATGGCATTGAAGCAATAAAGGTCAGTGAAATCAACGAATTACTAGCCCAGGGCGCGGACATCAATTATCAAAATGAGCTCGGCGAAACCGCACTGATGCTCTCAGTAGATGCTCAACAAGATCGCATCGCAGAATATCTGTTATTAAAGCTCAATGCCAACCCACTCATTCGCAACAAGAAAGGCGAGATAGCTAGCGACATGGCATCCCAGAGCTCGCCCATTTATGCCCTCCTTAAAGAGAGGGAAAAAGAGCTGCAACTAGAAAAATTAAGCCCCGAGCAAAAATATAGCCAGCTCTTACTAGAACATGTCAATACCTTTGAAGCAAATGGCAGGCAAATTGAAAAATATCTTGATTCAGGCGCTGATATTAATTATCAAGACGAAGACGGTTTTTCTGCGCTAATGCTGGCGGTCAATCAACAAAATGAACATATTGCTGAATTCATATTAAAGTGCAATGCCGACCCCTTACTGAAAAACAAACGTGGGAAAACGGCCAGGGATTTTTCATCAAGAAACACAAGCACTTACACAACACTAAAAGGTTACGAGCTGATATTCTCAACTGTTGCTGGCGACATATCCACCCTTAAAACATTACTCTGGAAAGACGTAACCATCATTGACTTTCAAGCACATGAAGGTCACACAGCACTCCTCATTGCCGTTGAAATAGGCAATATTGAATTAGTCAAATTTTTCTTGGCTCAAGGTGCTGATTTATTACTGACTCGAGCGGATGGACAGGGTGTCTTTGACTTAGTCAAAGATGATGAGATCCACCAACTGCTCATGCTTGCCACAGGTTGTAACGAGTCTGCTGATGATATTGCTTACCAAGCCTCTGAGCCTAATTCAAACAATAACAGGTACGGTTTTTTCGACAATCAGGATAATACTCCAGATTTTTCGGATAGCAGAGTCTCTGGAGAAACCGATGAAGCAACCTTTCAGGAGAACGCTTCAGACAGCGAGGGCCAGCGATATGAAAGCAACTAAACTTAGTGCGCCGTCAAGTGAACTAGTGAAGGAGGTTAAAACAATAGCACCAAAATCGCGCCAGATAAAAAGACTACTCCTCTGTGGCGCCGATATTAACTGCCAATTACCAGGAAGTGGCTATACGCCATTAATGATCGCCATTGAAAACCAACAAGACAGAATAGCTGAATATTTACTGCGACAAGGCGCTGACCCATTACTTAAAAATTCCCAAAAAAAAATGGCAAGCCAACTTATCCCTTCCACGGCACTAATTTACCCCATTCTCAAGGATTATGAGTTACTATTTGCAACCAGGGAGAATGATTTTGAAACAGTGGAATCTGTGATTTCTGCTGGTGCCTTAGTAAATTTTCAAGGACCAGGAGGATATACAAGCCTTATGATTGCTGCCGAAATGAATAATATTGAACTTGTGGAATTTTTTCTATCCCTAGGCGCTGATATGTCACTCACTGACGCTAATGGTTTAATTGCCTTTCATTTAGCTAAGAATGCGACAATAGGCTCTTTGCTTAAAAACATTGAGAGCGTAAGGAAAGAAGCAGAAAACAGCGTGGTTAAGATCTCTCACCGCTTCTTTAACTTTAACTCCACGCAACTCACGTAAATATTTTTACATTAAGGGGTTTTTATGACAAAACTGTTTTCTCCTGAAGCATCTCAAGCACTGTTTATCGAAATAGCTTCGGACCAACCACAGCACTCAAAAATAAAAAGCTATCTTTCTAAAGGAGGCGATATCAACTATCAATCAGATAAAGATGGCTATACCGCTTTAATGCTGGCCGTAGACAAGGATGACGAGTCCCTCGTTAACTATCTTTTAGAGGAAGGCGCCAACCCATTAATCCAAAATCATCATCATGAAATTGCCAGTAAATTAGCTTTGACCCACTCCACCATCTACCAACTCCTCAAAAATTACGAATTACTTTTCGCAGTGCAAAATAACGATATCGCCATCGTTAAAGACACGCTCACTTCTGGAGCTAATATCAACTTTCAGCGGAAGGACGGATATACGGCGATATTAATCGCCGTTGAAAAAAATCTTTTAGCATTGGTTGAATTACTACTACTCAAAGGTGCTGATATCAGCCTAAAGACTAACAGATTCGAAGACGTTTTTGATCTTGTGACAGAAGATTCAACCTGGGAAATACTTCGACGTGAAAGGCCATTAACAATTAATAACGAAAAAATCCCGCCATATAGCGAACTTAACTCCAGAGAACAAGCACACCCAAAGGCCATAGAGGCCAGAGAAGACAAAACATTTTCTGTTAACCATTTAAAAATATACCCCATGGGAAAACATTTTCTCCCTGCACCGAGTGAAGAGCAACTGTCGGATCTCGAGAAGCATTTTAAACATTCAATGCCTACATCTCTCAAAGAAATATTTATTCACTATAATAGAGGGCGCCCTACACTAAATCACTTTGACGTAGATAACGACGACTCTATCAGCTTTTTTTATCACCTTGATGAAAACACAAATAACGCTGGGAATATTTGGCACGCCATTAATAGCTACTCTCATTATTTAGGAGAAGAAACCCTACCATTTGCTAAAGATACTAGTGGTGGCATTTATTACTTGAAATGGGAAAACAATAGGCCTGAAGTATGGCTTTTTCTATATGGTGGGGATCTGGTTTTTGAAGATGACGATGACGACAATTATGCCGATGATGCCGATGATCTTCTGCCCACTGCTTGCCACCTAGCCAGCAATTCTCTAGATGAATTTCTGGAGAAACTTCATGAAAGAG
>JBGSSQ010000398.1:0-21501 GCA_041736975.1 Gammaproteobacteria bacterium | reverse complement strand
GTTTGGTTTTCGCGCCTCTGCCAAAGTAGCTGATGAATTAGCGGCGCTGGGACAAACGCCTATTTTTGTAGGGACCGATAATGAGGTTTTGGGTATTATCACTATTACGGATCCTCTCAAAAAAGACTCAAAAGCCGCGATAGAGCGGCTCAAAAAAATGGGATTAAAAGTGATCATGATAACCGGTGACAATCAAGGTACCGCACAGGCAATCGCTTCTCAAGTCGGTATCAGCGAGGTGATGGCTGAAGTGTTACCCAAAGACAAAGCCGATAAAATCGCGGAGCTAGTGGCAAAAGGTGAAAAAGTGGGCATGGTTGGCGATGGTATTAATGATGCACCCGCATTAGCGCGAGCAGATGTAGGTTTCGCAATGGGAACAGGAACCGATATTGCTATGGAAAGTGCGGGCATTACCCTGATGCGGGGTTCGTTAGAGGGCGTAGCTGATGCCATGATTATTTCGAGAAAGACTATACAAAATATGAAGCAAAATTTAGTGGGAGCCTTTATTTATAATATCATTGGTATTCCCATTGCCGCAGGCATTTTATTTCCTTTTACTGGATTGTTGTTGAGTCCTATGATTGCTGGTGGTGCCATGGCCTTATCATCAGTCACCGTGGTGACAAACGCGAATAGGTTACGTTTTTTTAAGTTGAACAATAATTAGTTTAAATCTGGTTTCATTTTTATAACGCCATTTTTAATTTTAATCTAATGAACTATGGCATTATTTTCTCAAGTGACTTTTTCACAGACGAAAAAGGTTCTTCACTGGGTTTTCACCAACTCAGCGTTTGATCAGTGTGATAGTCAGGTTTAGGGTCACATGTGAATTCATGCTCAATTTGAACTTCTTCGGGGGGCGCGCTTGCACAAGGTGTGGAACATAATCCTAAATTTTCACGGGTTACCTTTAATATGATTCCACTCGTGTTATTAATTTTGTACAATTATTCCTAGACATTTTCAGCTCTAAGGGCTCTTCAGAGTCGAAATTTTTTATTACAGCGTACTTATAATCCAATAGAAATCGTTCGGTTTATTTTTTATAGGCATGCCCGATTTGTAATTTATGAAATATGCGCTATATTTAAAGTGACGGCGCAGTAATCTGCAAAGTTAGCAAAAGGATAATGTGATGGCCAAGAATAGGATCGCGCGGCCAATATTAGGTTGAGCCTAGATTTTCAGTGGCTTTTAGGCCGGGGAAGTATTGGGCAGAAATTAAGGGGGTGCGTTATGAAAACGATAAGCAATAGAATATTTAAAGGTTATAAGTTCGGTTATTCACTGAAGGGAGCTGTGTTTGGTCTCCTTCTGGTGTTTTCAATAGGTAGTGTGGGGAGTGCATGGGCTGTGGTGCCAAATCCTAATGTAATAGGGCCTATTTCTTCTTCTGTGCAGCCGGGAGATCCTTCCCATGACTACATCTTTGCAGCCGCGAGTGACAATCTTAAGAAAGCAAAGTATGTGGAAGAGGAATATTTTCTTGATGGCACTGCAAATCATTATGTTCAGTCAGATATAGATGGTGGGGTTGCAGCAGCGATCCTGGATAGTGGTAACGCGTATAAAACTCGTATCATCGTGCGTAGGCCGATATCTGCCAAAAAATTTAATGGCACTGTCATTGTTGAGCCAATCAATGCTGCTTTTGGCTTCGATATCAATGTTGCATGGGCAAAATCAAGCGATTTTCTCATGAGAGAAGGTTATGCTTGGGTCGGGATTAGTGAGGGTACTGGTGCCCTCCAAGCATGGGCGGCTCCTTCAGGTCGATATGATTCGCTCAACGTGCCAGATTCTGGGCTTCTATATGATATCTACTCACAAACCGCCCAGGCTATTCGCCATCCTGTGGGGATTGATCCAATGAAGGGTCTTAAGGTGAAGCGAATAATTTTAAATGGATTTTCCTACGTAGGAACAACTGTCACGAATTACCACAACTCAATACAGCAGAATGCCAATGTGTTTGATGGATTTATGATTATCCATTGGGGCTATGCGATCAGAACTGATTTGCCTAATCCAGTTCCTGTCGTTAGATTGCTTTCTGAGACAGAGGTGGCCTATAGTTTTCTGGCAGATACAACTCAGCCAGACTCTGCATTTTTTAGATTGTGGCAGGTTGCTGGCGACAATCACTATGACATCCAAGTGAATAATTACAACACACCAATTTTCATGCGAGACGGTGTTTCTATCCCTGGCAGCGTTTGTAATGATCCGAATACTGGCAGTCTTATTCCTGGAAATAAGGTTCATTCTGCCGCGATCAGTGGTATGAATCGTTGGATAAAACACGGAATTGTATTGCCTTCGGCGCCTCCTATTGAAGTTGATGCGAATGGCATTGTGCAACGAGACAGTGATGGAAATGCCCTTGGCGGAATCCAGTTAGCTGAGCAAAAAGTAGCAACAGCTACCAATACTCAAAACAGTGGGGGTGGTCTCTGCTTTTTAGCGGGTGCACATGCACCGTTTAGTCAACAGAGATTAGATGAACTCTATCCTACTCACGGCTACTATGTCTTCAAGGTGCTTGCAACAACTCTGCACAACTTGCATGCAGGTTATATTCTCGAAAAAGATGCTGTGGATACCATTGTTGACGCAGCTAAGTCTGATGTAGGACGATAGAAAGCATCATTACCTTGAAATAAGAGGTGCTCCCGGAAGTTTCGAGAGCACCTTTTTTTAATCTCATCTAACCTTCATCTAGCCTCGAGCGTCATCCAACCTCAAATTTTGATTTGTGAAATGTTTCTCAGAGCTCTGATTCATATTAAGTGTCAATCAGATCGTTAAAGCCAGAGAATGGTAATTTAAAGTGTATTCGGTGGTGTGGTCAGCCAGGCGTAAGTTATACGGATTTTGTTGCCAGATTACCAGTTAGAGCTGAAACCATGTGAATATTATAATGAACTATGGCCTTATTTTATCAAGTGACTTTTTCGCAGATGAAAATGGTTCTTCACTGGGTTTTCACCAACTCAGCGTTTGATCAGTGTGATAGTCAGGTTCAGGGTCACATGTGAATTCATGCTCAATTTGAACTTCTTCTGGGGGCATCTTTGGCCGTTGCATCTTTGGCGCGTCGACTTCTTCATCGAGGTGAGTCAGTATTTTTGTGATACTAATCGCGTCTTTAATAAAGGCAATTAACTTCATCTCTTTTCCACAGCCTTCACACTTTAATGGATCCGCCTCAACCACCTTGCACCTAATTTGGCACCATCCCTAATCCCATCACATGATCTTTTCAGTTGCTGTTCAATTTCAGCAATGCATATCCTTAACACCTGGATCGCTAACTCTACCTCTTTTACCAGGTGATAACGCAGCCATTTTGGGACGGACAGTACCCATTGCCGCAACGGTAATTTGGGCAGTACCTCCTCGAGAAAATATGTGGTGATGGAGATCATGTGCTTGGTGTTACAAGAGGGGCAAACGCCTCTTTTTTTACATCTATACCCCACAATATAATCACCACCGCAGCTTGCACAGTAGGCTTTGGCAAAGCCTCATTTTGAGCAAATAAGCCCTATATTTACCCCAATAATGACACCGAAACCCTTGAGCCTTTGACAATTAAAGATGTGGCACCAAACCCCTTGATGAGCTTTGCGGTGAATAGAGCCCGTATTCACCGCATTAATTGCGGTTAAACACCTTGACCTAGCGGTGAACAACCTTTATAATCACCTCAAATAATGCGGTGATTACTATGTGGATACATGAACGTCAGAACTGGCCAATCTTTACATGGGAAGCTGAAGCGCTTGCCTCCAAGCTTGCTGGTCTGCGCTACGCCCAAGGTCGCTTGCTTGGACGAATGGAAAGTCTTGGCTTTGAACTCAGGCGTGAGGCCAGCCTCAATACCTTGACCCGTGATGTAGTGAAGTCATCGGCCATTGAAGGCCAAAGCCTCAATCCAGAAGAAGTGCGTTCATCCATTGCCCGCAGATTAGGGATTGATATCTCTGGGCTAATCCCAGCCAGCCGTGATGTTGAAGGTATCGTTGAAATGATGCTCGATGCCACGCAGCAGTTTTCAAAGCCTTTGACCAAAGACCGTCTGTTTGATTGGCATGCAGCCCTGTTCCCGACTGGTCGTAGCGGCATGCATCGGATTAGGGTTGGTGGCTGGCGCACATTGGACGCGGGCCCAATGCAGGTTGTTTCTGGCCCGATAGGCAAAGAGAAAGTTCACTTTGAAGCACCAAGCGCAAACCGCCTTGAAAAAGAAATGCAAACATTTTTGGACTGGTTTGGGAATAGTCATGATATTGACCCCGTCATCAAAGCCGGTATTGCGCATTTATGGTTCGTCACAATCCATCCATTTGAGGACGGAAATGGACGTATTGCCCGGGCTATTGGAGATATGGCACTGGCATGCGCTGACAACACACCAGATCGCTTCTACAGCCTGTCATCGCAAATTGAAGCCGAGCGTAAGGATTACTATAATCAGCTTGAGAGGCAGCAACGCAGCACACACTTCGATCCAAACACAGATTATGCCTGTGACATTACAAGCTGGCTCGAATGGTTTTTGGATTGCCTAGGGCGTGCCATTGCCAGTGCCGAAACCACTCTTGGTAGCGTTCTTTTCAAGGCACAGCTCTGGGATAAGATTAATCAGAGGCCTGTCAATGAACGCCAACGCCTTATAATCAACCGCATGCTTGAGGACGATTTCAAGGGGCACATGAACACTTCCAAATATGCCAAGTTGGCAAAATGTTCGAATGACACGGCACTCAGAGATATTCAGGATTTGAAAGAGAGAGGCATCTTTATTCAAAATCCGGGTGAGGGACGAAGCACGAGCTACAAACTACCAGATCAGGTAGAATAATTTTGTTTTCAATGAATCCCAAAGAGGGATTCGAGCTCGCAGCACCGAATCCAGACTACAGACTATGTAAAAGCTAATCGGAGGTCCATGTTTATAAGATAGTCCTTCGTCGCATCAAAGTAGCCTTTTAACTTGGGGCAGATGTGACATTACAACTTTGGGCTTACATCCAATGACGGAACCTTCCATTTTAAATCTCCATTAGTTAACTATGACTTGTCTCCTTACTTATGCATACGGAGCGTTATCCCCAAGCATCTATGTCTTTCATGATCGACGAGCCACTGTTTACGAGAAATCCCCCCGGCATAGCCACCCAACTGACCATTGTGATTAATAATGCGGTGGCAAGGAATTACGATGGCGATTTGATTGGCGGCATTCGCTGAAGCAACCGCTCTTTACGCTACGCTGGCTCATTATTCCAAAAATCATCCCATATTGCTATCAGTGCGGGGCTTTCAAACCACGCATATTGAAAAGGCAATAGTGTATTTGTTTGCGGCACACCATTTAAACTATAATTAGCAGACCATACCGGATTACCTCCGCCAGACAGCTTTGAATAAGGCAACATGCCAGGAATATCTCCTTTAGCCCAATTATCCTGGTGATAGACGAGAGCTGTGAAAATGCCATGCTTAGAGAATACCCGAGTTATTTCACGAACCTTTTTTAGATACTCATCGTCATAGTTACCTGGTGTAGGCTCAATATCTGACCAGAATATCCCAAGCCTTACTAAATTAAAGCCGTTTTTAAAATATAAACTAGCCCATGACTTACCTATGATCTTGTTATGCCCGGCGGGTTGAAAAAATGTGTCAAAACAATATGGACTGTCTTTGTTCGTTATGTGCATGCCAATCATGCTAATGAAATTGATGCAGCTGTTCAGCAGGACTTTCGTGATTTGCGTGCTGCTGGTGCTGCCGTACTCAAGCAATAGGTGTTACTGGTGGGTGTCAACGACAGTATGGCTGCGCAAGTCGCGCTGAGTGAGGCCTTATTTTCTCAAGTGACTTTTTCGCAGACGAAAATGGTTCTTCACTGGGTTTTCACCAACTCAGCGTTTGATCAGTATGATAGTCAGGTTCAGGATCACATGTGAATTCATGCTCAATTTGAACTTCTTCAGGGGGCGCCCTTGCACGTTGCCTCTTTGGCGCGTCGACTGCTTCATCGAGGTGAGTCAGTATTTTTGTGATACTCATCGGGTCTTTAATAAAGGCAATTAACTTCATCTCTTTTCCAAAGCCTTCACACTTTAATGGATCCGCCTCATGCACCTTGGCAATTAACCTCGCCCAGCTTTTTGACCTTGCTTTAACTTGAAATTTCAGTATTAGCTTGCTGGCGGCGTCTTCGATGTCAAGAGGGGATTGTAACGCCTTACTTTCTGCTGTCTCAGGTCTATAATACTCATTAGTAAACTGGGTGACTTTCGCACGCTATGAACATCATAGTCAGGAAGCACCTCATCATGTCTTAATGGGTAATTGAAATGCTATGCGCCCATGTTATTTGCTAGATTGCCCTGGTAATCTATTGTAATTAATGTTGAAGTAATGTATATTGTCCGGGGCATTACACAATAAGGCAAATAAAATGATTGAAAAAAGTACAAGCAGCTTAAAGCTCCTAGCCGCCAGATCGATTGTGACAGCACATTTCAAGAGACTACAACAGTTGATCTCAAGTGCTCATCCAAGCTATGTCGAGATCGATCAAGTGATGAGACAAACTTTTACTACCGATCCAGATTTACAGGACATTATTAACTCTGTTTATCATCGTGTCCTTAGATTGTCATTCTGGCCAATAATGATCGAAATGTTCAAGGACTCCGCTGATGCTATTATGAGTGGCTTTTCAAGAGTTAAGAACTCGGAAGACGATATCACTACCATTACCATTACCGCTGACGTGCAAACTATTCTTGAGAAGAATTTACACTATAAATTTTCTTTGGAAAGCAGTAAGATTTTTTACGATCTATTTACTTTTCGCGCCAAGAGTATAGGAAGTCTGAAAGGAACAATAGTAAGTTACATTGACTATAATGCCTTTACAAAAAATGAGATTGAGGTTGATTTCGAACGTTCAATTTGGACCCCAGTGGAATATCTTGAAAAAAAAGGCGTTCCGTATCTTAAGAGCCTATTAGAAGCTAAAAATAAAGCGGTGTTAAATTCTACTCATCACGAGATAAGCTATAAAAATGAAAATAAGTTGGGGAGGTTTTTCGACATTGCCTGTTCATTCGGCTCAAATAAAGTGCTTACTTTGATCTTTGATTTGGTCTCTGACAACAAGTGCCGGTATCTTCTCACGAGAGGGAGCCAACATACAGCAATACACTATGCCGCGATTAATTCTCATTCGGGAACAGTAAAACTTCTTCTTGAAAAATGTCAAGAACTACTTCCCTCAACCTCTGACTTATCAATTTTTTATTATAAAGAATTGTGGTGCTTATTAGAATTGTGCGTAAAAGGACGTGACATATTAGATGGGAGCTTACTTGAAATCGTCTTTAAAAGTTGTCTTGCCATTTCAATTCCCATGGAAAATAACTTTGACTCCCCCTTGTTATCTCAACAATCATTCCCATTAGATCCATGTCCTGTTGAATTTGGAGAGGGACAAACTCCCATGCTACAAGTAATCGCAGATATGATCATTAGATCAAAAATACCAGGGTACGCCCCTTACGGTTACAGCTCTCGTGAACACGCCACCATTCTAACTCAATTTTTGTGTAAGCATTTATGTTCTATCGATGAGCTTGAAAAATTTACTGCAACAATAATGACACGATTTCATCACTTGAAATCTGACTCGAACCCTGAACAAAATAATCGTGCCCTCGAATTTATTAACTCAATAGTCAGCGACCTAAAAAGCAATTTATCAGAAAAAGGCTCTGGTCTTCACCCCATCCGCCCTTGAGAAGCTGGCCGTCAGACATTTTAGAAATGTATTCACATTTCTGCCGTATATATAGGAATGCCCAACGCACTTTTTTACAAATCAGGAGCTTTTTCTTCAATCATTCAAACCGTCCTAACAACTGCGCAGTCAAAATCCTTGCAATAGGCAATTTTATAACGCCATTTTTAATTTTAATCTAATGAACTATGGCCTTATTTAATCAAGTGACTTTCCCGCAGACGAAAAAGGTTTTTCACTGGGTTTTCACCAACTTAGCGTTTGATCAGTGTGATAGTCAGGTTCAGGATATCAGTGTTAATTTCTCACCTGAAAATGCCGGCCTGGCACAATAGCGTATCAGCCTTTCGGCACCTCAGTGGAACAGTATTGCCTCAAAGATTGGGCTGTGCCGTATCGTTATAGTTAAATTTTCTTGGGTTGCCACGCTGCGCTCGCAATGACGAATTTCAGAATTACAAATCGTGAGATCTTTGTCTTTCCTGATCGATGAGCCACTGTTTACGAGAAATCCCCCCAGCATAGCCGCCCAGCTGACCATTGTGATTAATAATGCGGTGGCAAGGAATTACGATGGCAATTTGATTGGCGGCATTCGCAGAAGCAACCGCTCTGTAGGCTGATGGTTTTCCTATGGCAGTGGCTTGTTCAAGATAGCTCCAAGTTTTACCATAAGGAATATCTAAAAGTGTTGACCACACCAGTTTCTGAAACGTGCTGCCATATAGGTGAAGTGTGGTGCTAAAGCATTGTAACGTTCCAGCAAAATAGGATTGTAACTCAGCTTTGATAGCATTAATCGCTGTGTTTTTTCCGAGATTAATGGTGGACTCAGTTCTGGCTTGGAGTTTTTCTAGATCCCGGGCAAAGTGAGGATAGTCCATAAACTGCAAAAAATGCAGTGCGTGCTCATCAGTAATGGCTAGCATCACACCCAGAGGCGTATCAATTTCGCATGATATAAGCGGTTGGTAATGTTTTTTGATCATGAAATTTAGTCCGCCTATTCAGTAGAGAGTTAAGAGTAAAGCATTTTAACGAGATCGGTGCAATACTATTTATTTAAAGCATTTCATTGTTTTTAGGCTCCTTTAGCTGTTCTGCTGATGTGTATGAAATAGGCTGTAATATAAATATGAGAAGCGTATTGTATGGTGGTGTAAGGGGAGTGGCAGGTGCTCTGGTGGTTATCATAGTACAAGTGGTGATGGCAAGGTTTATAGGGATTTCCAGAAAAGAGAACGTATTATTCCAGCAGTGTTAGTGGGGATGTTGTGATGGATAGTTACTATGGGCAAAGAACTGACCATGAAGCGACACCCCGTGATTTAATAAGAAAAATAAACGATTTCCATTTTACACTTGACATTGCAGAAGAAGTTTTGCTAATAAACTCTGATATTTCAGTTAAGGATCTCTTGGGATTAAAGGACATTTTTGGCTCATTATATAAGAATGAAACATTAGAGGAACTTTATTTAGAAGCTGCAAAAGGATTAGATGAGCGACCAATGGGGGAAGTGAAAAATATTGTTAAGCTTGCTCCATTAATAAAAGGTATGAAGGAAAATGAAGATGTTCGACCTGTTGAGGCTTATCTAGGCTGTGTAAGTTTGTTAATTAGACAGCTGAAAGCTTCAATCTTCGGTGTCCTGAACTATGTTCTATTGGGACGGCCGCGCTGCACTCCGAGGTGCTGCCTAGACGCCCTCGATGCGTAGATTTTGATGCTTAGCCACAACTACGATTTGATGACCTGCAATCAACTATTCATTTTTACGCCTACCATGGCAAGCTAACTCGCTTAGAGCTCGCTCTGAAAAAATACCCAAGAAAATTGAAAGATACGCTGAAAAGCCCAAATAAGACCTGCTTGCATTTGGCCGCCGAGTTTGGCCATGCTCATATTTTAAAATATTTACTCAAACTGGCATTGCTAGATCCGTGCATGCCTGATTCGAATGGGTTAACACCCTTGCATTATTGTAGTAGAAACGGTCGCTGGGTTCAAGAAATATGCGCACGGTTAGAAAGCTGGTGAATGAGTATCATGTAGATTTGATGGCTAAGAATGTTGAGGCAGCTCTTTAATATATCGCAAGAATCGCTGTTGAACAAAATATCCCCATTTGGCACTTTGTTGTCAATTTTCTCACAGAAGAAATTGATGATGTTCTATATGTGTATCAACATTCTCTGCAAAGTGGTTATGTCTTCGCTCAATCTTAGTGATGAGGTTAGTGTTTTTAACGAGACTATCGATTTTTTCTCCCAGAATTGAGGTTCTGGGGGTTGTTTTCGTGAACCAATGCATCTCTGGCTTCTTGAACTAATGCATAAACATTTTGATAAGACTGATCTATAGAGCTGAATTTGTTATTCTGAATATCACGCTGTAATGATCGTAAAATATGACAAAGCTGTTTTTGCTCAGGTCCATCTAAAATGGTGATTTTAGAGCGATTTAAAAAACCTCTAGAAATCAAATCCAGTAGCTCATAGGTTTGAGTATGACTTTCTCTCTTTGGTATAAACACGTTTTTTTCATGCTTCACTCCGCTCATCAACATTCGATTATCATGGGCTGGCTGCAGTTAAGCAGTGCCCCTGCCGTAGACCATTGACTTATCATCGGGGTTGGACTGAGTATTAGGTAATACGATGAGTAAGTACTCAAAATCTGTCTCTCACCCCACCACCAGAAAATCGCCATACAGACAGAAAACTGCTAAGCTAGCGCACCAGGAGGAAAGATATCTTGAAAATACTGATATTCGCTATACAGCTGTTTTTAGCGTTGTTTGCCGGTATGGCCACAACATTAGCTTACGCCCCTTATTCGCTGCCTCTTTTGGGCATTATTTGCCCTGCCTTGCTGTTGATATTATGGCAAAATCGTACCCCTAAACAGTCTACCTTGATTGGTTTTTGTTATGGCTTAGGGTTATTTGGCACCGGCACCGGGTGGATATTTATTAGTGTTCATGAGTTTGGAAATCTGAGCACGCCACTCGCGCTGTTAGCTACCCTAATTTTGGTGAGTTATGAAGCCTTATTCCCAGCGCTACTCGGTTATTGTCTAGCCCGGTTCGCACCCTCTTTAGGCGCCACGCGCTTTCTAGTGTTTTTTCCCAGTAGCTGGGTATTATTGGAGTGGATCCGTAGTGGGTTCATGACCGGGTGGCATTGGATCATTTTAGGTTATAGCCAAATGGATACGCCTTTAGGCGGCTATGCCCCGTTAATTGGCGTGTACGGCCTGTCATTCTTAAGCGTATTCACGGCCGGTCTAGTGGCATATTCCCTATTAAGCGCGTCCTCAAAACTACGTCATGTGCCCCGCCCCTCAATACTGAGCCTGCTGTGGGAAGCCAAGCTGAATGTGATCTTACTTGCTATCATCTGGGTGAATGGCGCTTTGCTTACCGCCTATCCTTTCACTGCAATCAATGGTAAATCGCTCACCGTGAGCATGATTCAAGGCAACGTCCCACAAGAGCTCAAATGGCAGCCTGATCAACTACAGTCCATTGTTAATGAATATCATCGCATCACCCGAAAATACTGGTCTAGCGACCTTATTATCTGGCCTGAGGCCGCCATCCCGACCCTCTCTACAGTGGCTGAACCCTTTTTAGCGTCACTGCAAAAAGAGGCTATTAAAAACAATAGTCACGTCTTGCTCGGTATCCCCGTAGCTGAAGGTAGGGATTTTTATAACGCGATACTGTTACTTGGGAAAACAGAAGGGTATTACTACAAGCGCCATCTGGTGCCTTTTGGAGAATACTTGCCGCTAAAATCGGCTTTTATGCCACTGTTAACTGCGCTAGACATCCCCATGTCGGATTTTAGTAAAGGCCCACTGCATCAACCTCTGCTTGTTATTAATGATGTACACATGGCCAGCTTTATTTGCTATGAGATAGTAGAGCCCGATGAAGTTCGGCGTGCACTGGCGCAAGCTGAATTAATGGTCACCATCACCGACGATAGTTGGTTTGATGGCTCCATCGCTGCAGAACAGCATTTGCAAATGGCACGCATGCGTTGCTTAGAAAACGGTCTACCTCAGCTGTTTCTTTCCAGCCGAGGCGCTTCTGCCATTATCGACCACCTGGGCCACATTACCCACTCGTTGCCCGAGCACAAAAAAGGCGTGATCACCGCCAGTGTCTCAAGCGTTCAAGGTAAAACGCCCTGGCGTCAGTGGGGCAGCTGGCCTGTTCTGATCTTATCTTTATTGGGAGTTGTGGTCACCGTATGCTTGAACAAAAAGAATACGCTATAGTCAGATTGAAAAAAACCGAGAATTACCGACGCTAAAAGAAGCCATCATTATGCGTCTCATAAATGATGAGACTTTTGTAAGAGAGAGAGGCATCTTTTGTCAAGACATTAACGTTCAGTGTCAAGCAAATGCCGCGCGACTTGTCAGAAGCAATATTTGATGAGGTTGTTGCTCTTCGTGGCCAAGCTATTATATCTGCTATTATTAATGGCGGGCGCTATACTGACCAGCAAATTTATCGTCTGCACACAGACGGTGAGCTTATATATGCTAACGATGACAACGACACTGCTGCAAACTCTAAGGGGAATACTTTTTAATCTCTAAAGTAGCTTTTATTGCTGTAAAATTGTTCATTTTCGTTCTCTGGCCACCATCCGGGAAGGCCTAACAGCGGTAGGGGGTGCAATACAGACGTGTCAAGATTAGTGCCTCTTGAGTCAAGGTATTGCATGATCAGCCTGTCTGCATCAGTAGCGTCATTATCTAGAAATAAAAGTGTTTGAGCGGTTAAGCCAATGTATGGGGTGACGGCTTTTTCGTACAGTCCGTGGCCAATAATGATAACCTGTAGTTGTTCTGCCACTTCATCACGACGTTGCCAAAATAACTCATGCCAACGATGTTGTTGAATAAGTTCTAGTAGGTGAGGTGTTTTTGAAATGACAATTGCGCCGTTCTCGTCAAAGAGAGTGAGCATGTTTTCAGCGGGAAGTCGATTTTTTTGGGGATAACGTTTTTTCTGTGAGTCAAAATGAATTTGATTTATTATCTTTTTTGTATTTGGAAACTGATGCCAGACTAAAGCATTAAAAAAGTCGTGCCAATTTTGCTCGCGTGTCTGTATTTCGCCACGTAAATAAATTTGTGGCTCGTAGCCTTGCTCGAAATCTGTTGATTTGGGGCCTTGTGGGACAAAGCGAATATTTTCAATACTGAGTAGGTTATTCATTTCAGCTATGCTGGGTAGATGGTTATTATCCACAAAGCGATGGAGGGTCGGCCATAGGGGCTCAAAAATTGGCGAGGTTAGAAGGGATTTTAAAAGTAAATTCATGTTATTGACATCAGCTCCCGCTTAAGCAGGAACTTGTTGTTGTCTGATGTTTCTGCCCATATGGCATAGTGAGGTCGGTTCAACGCCGTTATGAGACGGTCCCTGTGGTTTCTTCTGCTAGGGCGCTCTCAATTTTGTCATGGAGGCTTTGAATCCGGTTGCTGATGGTTTCCATATAGCTGTGGCTTTGTCTTTTTTCGGATTTTAGGTCATGCACCACATTGAGGGCCGCAATGGCAGCAATGCGATCTAGACTCTGAACTTTACCGCTATTGGCGACTTCACGCATTTGTGAATCAAGATATACCGCGGCATTTTGTAGGTCTACGACTTTATCGGGTGGGCACTTTACTTGAAAATCACGGCCCAATAGCTTTACGGTGATGGTGTTGACGATATCATTCATTGATGTCACTCCTTAGTTGAGATAGTACACGTTTAATTTTGCTCGCGGCGGTTAAGTTTTTGTCCTGTAATTGAGCACGTTCTTGCGTTATTTTAAATAATTTCTGGCGCAAACTCTGGTTTTCCATCTTCAAATGACGCCTGTCACGAAGAAGCGCCTCTATACGCAGGTCTAAATCCGTTAGATCCAAATCATTCATCCTAAATGACCTCCAGTCGTCCAAAAATAACAGTGACTATAATGCTTGCCAATCAGTTCGATTATGACCAGGGCTTTTCCATTAATCAATGGGTTATCATAGAGATCCTCAGTCAAAGGGTCAAGTTAGTTATGAGAAATAGATCATCTTTTCGATCTTTGATGCGGTGCCTCTGAGTGCTATACTCAGTCTACTTACCTTAAAGGGATGAAAAGATGATCGATCAATCTGAGTTTGCGCAGCGACGTCGTCAATTATTAGCTCAGCTGCAGCCAGGGAGCGTTGTGATACTGGCCAGTGGGCGCGAGCAAGTCCGTAACAACGATGTCATGTTCCCGTTTCGTCAAAACAGTGATTTTCATTATCTAACTGGTTTTCCAGAGGATGAATCCCTTCTAGTGTTGCGTAGAGGCATCGATAAAGATGAAATGATTCTGTTCTGCAAGGTGCCTGACCCTGCTCTTGAGCGCTGGACGGGCCCTATTATTGGCCCAGAAAGGGCGTGCACCGATTTTGGTGCTGATGCGGCCTATCCTATCGATAGCCTGAGTAACAAAATGCCTGAGCTTTTGGCCGATCATCAGCAGATTTACGGGATGTTGGATGCCGATGCGGCCCTTTCCCAACAATTACTCCACTGGGTGGCGGGTCTTAGAGGCAAAGTACGTGTTGGTATAGCAGCTCCCGAGTCGTTAGTTGATCTTCGCCCTTTGTTACATGAGATGCGTTTACGTAAGTCGCCTCAGGAGATAGCTTTGATGCGTAAAGCCGCTGAGATCACGGCTCATGGGCATCTTCGAGCGATGCAAACTGTAAGGCCGGGGGCGTTTGAATACCAGCTGGAAGCCTCTGTAGTGTCAGAATTCACGCGCCATGGTGCCCGCGCCCAGGCCTATTCACCTATAGTTGGAGGCGGCGCAAATAGCTGTATTTTGCATTATGGCGACAATAATGCCCCCTTGAAGGATGGCGATCTTCTCTTGATTGATGCCGGTTGTGAATGGCAGCACTATGCCAGTGATGTGACACGCACTTTCCCAGTGAATGGGCGATTTTCACCTGAACAAAAAGCCATTTACCAAATCGTATTGGCCGCACAAACGGCCGTGATTGCCCAAGTTGCACCGGGGGTAGCTTGGAATGCTTTACAAGAAACAGCCATAAGGATTATCACCATGGGGCTGGTTAAATGTGGGATTTTATCGGGTGATGTTGAGCAATTGATCAAAGGTCGAGCCTACTCACCTTTTTATATGCACAATATCGGACACTGGATTGGCTTAGATGTACATGATGTGGGGGCTTACAAGAAAAGAGGCGAATGGCGCACATTGGAACCGGGCATTGTCCTCACTGTTGAGCCAGGGATCTACATTAGTGCAGGTGAAAAAGGCGTCGATCAGCGCTGGTGGAACATCGGTGTGCGGATTGAGGACGATGTGCTAGTGACACCTGCAGGCTCTGAAGTCTTAAGTGCACAAATCCCCAAAACAGTGGAAGCCATAGAAGAGGTTATGGCTCAACAAACCGCTGGAGAGCGATAACGTGGAGAGTCATTGTTCAAAAAATGATTATGACGTTGTCATCGTAGGTGGTGGTTTGGTGGGGGCCTCTTTGGCACTGGCTTTGGGAGCGCATCGGCGCGTAGCATTATTGGAATCGCAGGCTCGTCCTCAGCCTGATCAGCAAGGTCCTAGTGGTGAGCGGGCGATCGTTTTATCCTCTTCAAGCAAAAACATTCTGTCAGCACTTGGGATTTGGTCTTTTTTAGCGCCCTATGTGGAAAGTGTAAAAGAAGTGCAAGTATCCGATCGAGGGCATTTTGGTCAGGTCAAAATATCAGCAAAAGAAGAAGATTTGCCTGCGTTGGGGTATGTGATACAAGCCAAACATTTGCAAGCGCAGCTGACAATGTTACTTGAGCAGTCTGAAAAAATTGCGGTATTTTACAAAGCAGAATGTCGCAATTTGGATACAAGCACGACTGGCGCTGTTGTAAAATTTGATTCGCTAGCGGGTCGACAGGAAATTTCAGCTGAACTCATTGTAGGTGCAGATGGCCAGCATTCAGCGGTACGTGAATTATTGGGCGTTGCAGTGAGCACAGTCAATTATGAGCAAAGTGCCGTGGTAAGCAATATCGATTTAGCGCGCTCACATCATCATATTGCTTACGAACGTTTTACACCTACTGGGCCCATTGCTTTATTACCGTTGAAAGAAAAAAAAGCCACGTTAGTTTGGACTGTGCCCCATGAGGCTGTAAATGACATAAAATCATTAACACCGGAAGCATTCATTGAAAAAGTGCAAGATATTTTTGGATATCGATTAGGGCGATTTATTAAGGCAACCACCCCGGTGGCTTTCCCTGTTTCTATGATACGTGCAACTGAGTTAGTTAGAGAACGCGTTGTGTTAGTAGGGAATTCTGCAAATGCTATACATCCTATTGCAGGGCAAGGGTTAAACTTAGGATTGCGTGATGTGGCGGTGTTAGTTGAATTGATTATGGAGCAAGGGTTTGGTTGCTGTGACAAGTTATTGCAAGAATATGTTTCTAGACGACGTTCTGATCATTTGCAAATTGTAAATATTACCCATAGTTTAGTGGGTTTTTTTAGCAACGCATTTTTCCCTTTGACGTTCGCACGTAATATGGGGATGACCGCAATGGAGTTATTACCCCCACTCAAACGGTTGCTATCTAAAAAATCACTGGGGCAAGTTGGGCACGTTACTTCAATGAGTTGTGGTGTTCTCCCTTTTTCCACCGAAAATCATCACAAACAAGTTGGCGAGATTTAGTTATACACAGCGAGCTCGATATTTTATATTAGGAGTTTAGATGCAAGATTTTGATGTGGTGATTGTAGGTGCAGGTGTGGCTGGTTTAGTGACAGCCATCGATATGGCGCGTTCAGGATTGCAGGTTGCATTAATAGAAAAAGCCGAATCTGTAGAGTTAAATGAGCAAGAGCACGTTCGCGTTAGCGCGATCAATATGGTGTCAGAGCGAATATTAACAGCGATAGGTATATGGGATAATATCCCCGACCAATGGAAAACACCTTTTCGTGAAATAGCTGTAACCGATGCTGATGGTGCTGCTCAAGTGGTATTTAGTTACAAAGATATAGGACGTTCTTATCTAGGGCATATTGTCACTAATAAAGTGCTAATAAAACATCTTTTGATGCAAGCAAAACAATTATCTTCATTTTCTTTTTTCTGCCCAGCACAAATTCAAGCATTCCATATTGAGTCAGAGCACGTAAAAATAAAATTGATGAGCGACCAGATACTAAAAGCGAAATTACTTGTTGCCGCTGATGGTGCCAACTCATGGATAAGAAACAGCTTAAAAATTCCGCTAGTAGAAATCGCCTATAATCATTGCTCAATAGTGGCTACAGTAAAAATGGACGAGCCCCACCAGTCTGTCGCACGACAACGATTTATGGCCTCAGGCCCCATTGCTTTTTTACCACTTAATAATGCTCATGAGTGCTCTATTGTCTGGTCAACATTACCTGAAGAAGCTAAAGAATTAATGAGCGAAAATCCTGATACATTGGCTGAAAAAATAGCAGCGACTCTGGATAGTCTTTTAGGTAAAATAACAGTAATTGATAAGCCGCTAATGTTTCCTTTAACAATGCGCCACGCCACACATTACGTACATCCTCGTGTGGCCTTAATCGGCGATGCGGCTCACACAATCCATCCCTTGGCAGGGCAGGGAATGAACCTAGGCATTTTAGATGCAGCCTGCTTGAGTGAGGTGGTGGTCGCTAATTTTAAGGCAGAGCGTGATATGGGTTTGGTTCAAAATTTACGCCGTTATGAACGTTGGCGCCGAAGTGATAACCAGCTAATGATTGATGCGATGGCTTTTTTCAAGCAAGGCTTTGCTGTTCAGACGGGTTTCCTACCTAAATTACGTGATCTCACGCTGAGGTTAACCAATAATAATCGATGGTTGCGAAAAATCTTTATGCATAATGCTATGGGATATAGAGGTGAGCTTCCGCAGATAGCAAAAAGTGAAGGGGGCAAGTCTTGATATAAGAAATAAGGGACAAAGGACGGCAAGTTCTCAAATAAAAAATGAGAGTCCTTGGAAGGATTTCTGCAACTTATTTTGTTTTAAAACTTAGAAGCTGGGTTCTCTGCCACTTGGAGGGAAGTCAGGGGTAGCGGGGTCTTGAATCTGGACACGCCGGAACCCATCCATGGGGGCTCGGGCGAAACATCCCTGTTTCTTACGGTCCCGATTCAAGACCCCGCTACCCCTGACTTTGTGCGAGTTGATGAGTTTTTCTGTTTTGATTTCTACGGGGGTTAAGGAGGTGCTTGAAGGTGAGCAAGTTATGATGGCTAAATCAGGCGTGCCGTTGGTTAAGATGCCTCACTATGAGCCGGAAATTAAGCCAAGTGAAGGTGGTTCAGCTGAGAAACCGTTTTCAAATCTTCTCAAACATATTTCTGGTATTGTGACCATACAGTCTTGAATAGATTCTATAGGCATATTCATCAGTCATGCCAGCAATGAAGTTTGAAATGACTCTTTTTTTAGAGCCAATGTCTACTTCTTCATATTTTTTTTGCCAGTGTTTTGAGAGCAAAGATGTTGGATTGCTCTCGTAGGCATCAAATAATCGCATGATTACTATCATTCCGCCATGGACGATGGTCTGTACCTGATCAGACTTGATGAGCTTCTCAAGGATATATTTTTTTAAAAAAGTCACTAGTTTTTTCGTGTGTTCATCTAGATCAATATTATATGAAAATAGATCGTCGGATTCACTCATCAGTATTTTTATTGTTTTTGTTCCTCTGACGCATAGATAAAATAAGTCGCTTATTGCGCGCTTATTTTTCATTTTTCAATTTTTCTGGCGGGCGGAATGATGTGAATTCAATTTTAGGGCCATCTCTCAATAGCTTACTGACAATATCAATTTCTGAATCATAGTAGCACTTGGGAGGTTCCCATTCTTGATGGTTTATCTTTCTATTAGAAACCAGAGTGTTAGGCATAGTTGTCTTACACAGCTGGTAATAAGAAGCGGGGTATTTGAGAATGCCGAGCAAAGTTCTTTTTGTAAGGTCGAACTCCTCTAGAGGAAAATATTTATTTCCTTGGGATAGCATATGTAAAGCTTGAGCATTGCCTTCAAATCCACCATCATTATGCATCTTGAAATTTAATGCAACTTCGCCAGCATGTCCAAATGGAGGGTTGCCTATATCATGTAGTAAGCTTATCGTTTCTAGTAATGATGCTGTTTCAAAGAGATTATTATCTGCAAGAAGATAGCTTTGACGTAGTTCTTTATGATTTACGTCTTTTTCCATGTTTACATCATCTCTAATTTTGAGATAGATGTTTTTTGCTAGTGAAGCGACTTCGATTGAATGTGTAAGTCTATTACGATTAAAGTCACATTCAGATCCAGAAATCATCTGAAATTTCCCCTGTAGCCGTCTAAATGGGAAAGTATGTATAACCCTTTTTTTATCTAATTCAAAGGGTTTTCTGTGGTCGTCATCGCTTGTTTTCTGATTATGTTTAGCAACCTCTCGTAATGCCATTTTGGCAATTCTTTAGAATCACACATGATTTCCTCCTTAATGCATTAATTGCTGCACGGATAATTATAGTACAATATATAAGAAAGTTGTTCTGGCTTCAGTTAAGCAAGTTATAACGACAAAAAAAAGTGCGACCATCCTTCTTGCCAAATACAATAAGGTGGCCTTTTAAGTGAATAGTTGGATTAAAGTTGATGATAAGTTGCCAGAGGATAGAACCAGATAGATTGACTTGACTAAGTCGTGTTAGTCTTCTACAATTAGAGTGTATATTCAACCTGGAGATCAATATGGCAATAGTCAACATACATGATGCAAAAACACATTTTTCTAAGTTGATTAATGATGTGCTTGAAGGTAAGCAAGTTATTATTGCTAAATCAGGGGTGCCCTTGGTCAAGTTAACACCCTATGAGGCTGAGATTACGCCAAGGGAAGGCGGTCAGCTAAGGGGCCTTATTAAAATCAGTAAAGATTTCGATGAGCCCTTGCCAAAAGATGTTTTAGATACCTTTTGTGGGGAGGGAGAATAATGCGGTACTTATTAGATACGCACATAATGTTGTGGTGGCTAGCAGAACCTAAAAAGCTATCAAAAAAGGCACAAGCCATAATTAGCGACAAAGAGAATTCAATTAGTGTCAGTAGCGTATCCTTTTGGGAGCTAGCAATAAAAAGCTCGCTTGGAAGGGTTACCATTCCACACAATTTGCTAACAATTTTAAGGCATAATCAGATTGAAATATTACCACTGCAAGCAGAAGAAGCGCTAAGCGCTCATGATCTCCCTGATCTCCATAAAGATCCGTTTGACAGGATGCTAATAGCGCAAGCAAAATACGGTGGCCTAGTGTTTATAACACACGACAAAATGATACTTGATTATCCGATTACGACAATAAAATCTTAAGCGGTTTTAACTAAAGCTTGAAGTGGCGCCCTAATTATGCGCTTCACTGAATAGTATGTCTTCAAGACCGTAGACTAATGTTTCAAGCTGCATCACTTTTTCGCAGGCGAGTAACACGCCAGGCATAAATGCGTTGCGGTCTATAGTATTGTGCTTCAGGTGAAGTGTTTCGCCTGGGCTGCCGAAAATGACTTCTTCATGGGCTAGAAACCCAGGGAGCCGAATGGAGTGTATAGGTATCCCATCTTTGTCGGCACCACGTGCGCCCGTGATGATCTCGTGTGAGCTGATTTTATTGGTTTTGGCGCGCGTTTGATTGATTAGCTCAGCAGTCTTTATGGCGGTACCTGATGGGGATTCCGCTTTTTTTTCGTGGTGAGCTTCGATGATTTCCACATGAGGTAAATACTGTGCGCACTCTTTGGCGAGTCGCATGAGTAACAGTGCGCTAATCGAAAAATTGGGGGCGATAATCACACCTAATTTTTGTTTTTCGCAGCTTTGTTTGAGTGAGGCAATTTGTGTTGCAGTGAAACCAGTGGTGCCAATAATGGCGTGTTTTCCGCTATCTATAATGATTTTGGCATTTTCGTGAGCTACTGAAGCTGTGGTGAAATCAATCACTATATCAGGCTGACTATCTTCTATCGCTTCGCGTAAGGCGGTGTGGCGATCAAATTGACCTACCAACTTAAAATGTGGGCTCTGTTCAATAGTCTGAACAGTAATAGCGCCCATCTTGCCGTGTGCACCATTAATGGCAATTCGTGGTTTCATCTATTTGATCCTATTGTCCTGCTAAGTTTTTGGCTACAAAATCCCAATTCACCAATTCCCAGAAATTGCCTACATACTTAGCGCGATCGTTGCGTGTATCTATATAGTAAGCATGTTCCCACACATCGCAGGTTAATAACGCCACCTTGCCCTCTTTCATTGGAATACCGGCATTGCTGGTGCTCATCAATTCCAAGCCACCCTCAGCATTTTTGACCAGCCAACCCCAACCCGAACCGAAAGTACCTACACACGTTTTGGCGAATTCTTCCTTGAATTTATCGAATGAACCAAATTTGGCAGTGATTGCGTCTGCGAGGGCACCGCTGGGGGCTTTGCTGCTATTGGGCGTTAAACCATTCCAGTAGAACGTGTGATTCCAAATTTGCGCGGCGTTATTGAAAACACCTCCGGCAGGGGCTTGCGTGATAA
>JBGSSQ010000387.1:0-16025 GCA_041736975.1 Gammaproteobacteria bacterium | reverse complement strand
GATAAAGATATAGCCCATCAAGCACTGGCTTTTCGTATTTGTTCAAGCAAAATTTGCGCTCACCTGAGTAGCTTGTTGGAACGTAGTGATGAGATCCACTTACCTGAAATTCGAAATTTGTATGAACTCGATTCAATCATGCAGCAATGGCAAGCTGACTTACGTAAACGTATGTTAAATAGATCAGAAAAGTATCGTAATGAAGGTAAACCCATACCATTAGCCTTATCAGAAGATCTTCGTGATGTTGCCATTGGGTATGATCAATATTCTCGCTTTTTAGAGGGCTTTATCTCTCAAGGGGAGTACTCTGATAAAGTAAGGGGCGGTATGGATTTAGAGTATTATACTAATATGTATGCGGCCCTTAGCGAAGAGATGCAAGTACTCACCGATTTTGTAGCAACACATCTTGTTCAGACAAACGCGAGTATACAGGGTGGTGATGAACTTATTGCTGCATTAGGTGATCGTCTGGATAGATTTTATGTTGAGCTTGAAATGGCTTGTGTGAATGGAGGTGACCCTACTTTCGGGAGTTCTTACGCAAGGGATTTAGACTCTCAATTTTCTGAACTCACCAACAAGGTCAGGCGTTCTCATGAGTCTGCAATGAGAGAAATGCAAACTGATCAGCTAGTAATGAGTGAGTTCATACAAATTGCTCCAGGGCTTAATAAGCCATTAGAACACAATGAAATTTTAATGCCCATTCACCGGTATCGTGGCGCAGAAATACGAAAATATGTACATACTAAACTACTTGACGCTCTTGAGCATCTCGCTCCAAAAAATAATGGACCCGTTAAACTGTTCTTAGTTCCGTCTGCCGTTCTTAAGGAGCGTGATTTACCAAACACTTTACCGTCAAGTCAGCTGACACAGTATTTGACAGGATTTGATCGTGGTCTTGAAAACTTCGAATTCTATCTGGTAAATGCGCCTGATCATGTGACCGTTGCTAATGGTAAAGAACTGCTCGATTTTTATTCTAATCAGTTGGTATTGCTTAAAAAATTTATTCCTCAAGGTCGATTTTTTGATGACACTCGATTTGCAAAAATTATGGACAGGCTGGATAAATGTCAGAAATTACTTCCAGAAGTATTGGATAAAGAGGTTGGGCAATCACATGATAAAACATCGATCCACTTTGACTAGATTGGGCTGTTGATCTTCTTGTTCAATCTTATGGTTCTGCGGATGTTGTTGGGCTATCTTATAGGCCGTTATCATAGCAGAGGTTATTTTGGCATTAATCGGATGGTGTTTTCCTGAGAAAAACCTATAGTGATTAATGTGGTTGATGATATCTTTGGGCAAACTATATATTTGTTTTAATAAGCTTCGAAAGTCTGTTGGTTGTTCCTCAACTGGGTGGTGAGTAACAGCTACTTGGGCGTTCTCTATCACCTCTTGGTAGAGGGCTTCAACGTTTTTAGCGACGCTGGCATCGACTAGACTACAGGTTGGCGGCCTCAGTGTTTCTTGAGTAGCAGACACTTTTAGCCATAAGGGTCTTGCGGTAATGCAACTCTCCATGCTCACTAACGAGGTGCGGTCCATATGAGTGTTCTGAATGAATAAGCGATAAAGTGTACGATTGGGTTGCAGAGCTTCGAATAACGCAGTGATGCGAGATTCTGGCCATGGATTTTTGTAGGTTCCAAGATAATTACCCGTGAGATCTAGGGTGCGTAAATGTGTGGAGGCGATGGCTTGGCCTATGAATTGCCAAGTGGTTATCTTGGCTGGGTAATCCAATAAAAGCTTGAGAGTATGGCATTGTTGGTGAGTGTTGATAAAAGTAGCTAGTTGGTTGAAGTTACTCTGGGTAACTTGTTTGGACAGCTCAGATGAGATGGTCATCGATATGGTTGTTTCATCCTCGCTCAGTAATTTGGTGAGTTCTTGCTCTTCAAACATCTTGAGTACTCTCATGTTGCATAATCACATATCCTCTCAATAACAATCTAGGCTGCTCAATCGCACTCGTAACTAGCTTTGCTTAGACCTTATGATGAGAGTGCACTTACTGGTGGCATTATGCCATAGCTATGTTGTAATATAAACCATTTTATGCGTATCTATGATATGAAGTTATTTATAATGTATAATTAACGCTTGACTGTCTATAGATATGCAAGAATATTATAAATTCCGCCCCGTCTTGTAGGTAGTGCTCAAGAAGCCATTATGTTAGAATGGCCCAATATCACAATAACTGGGAATCTGGCGCAATGACGAATTGGGTGGCATTACGTTTTGAGCTATGGAGGTAAACCTTGATTAACAGTAGAATACCAGCTGACAAGCGGCATATTGCGTTTTCTGTATTATTTCTTACGGAGATGTGGGAGCGTTTTAGTAGTTTTGGTTTGCGCTCACTGTTAGTGTTGTATTTTGTGCAGTCTTGGCACTGGTCTGATCAAAAATCCTATGCGGTATTTGGTGTGTATGTGACGTTGCTTTGTGTCACCCCGGTCTTGGGAGGGTACCTGAGTGATCGTGTCCTAGGTCGACGTAATACCACGTTGCTGGGTGCCTGTTTGATTATGCTCGGTCATTTGTGTATCACGTTTTTATCCAATACTCAGTTTATGCTGGGCATAACGAATATCATTGTTGGCACTGGCTTAATGGTCCCAAGTATGTGCAGTTTGGTTGGTATGCTGTATGCAGATGATAAGTTGCGGCATGATCGGGCGTTTACTTATTTTTATATGGGCATCAATGTTGGCGGTATATTAGCTGGCGTACTCGTAGGCTTCGTTGCTTATCATTTTGGTTGGCATGCGGGTTTTAGTTTAGCGGCCATTGGTATGCTTATTGCCTTGGCTACCTTTCTTTTTGGGTGGCGCTATTTGCACCCATACGTGCAGGAGCCTCACAGGACATCCTTGACTCAACTGCGTGCTGTCGGTGTGGCGGGTGTGTTAAGCTTCCTCATTCTAGGGTTTTATTATTTGCTGAATCATCCTCAATATATACAGTATTTAGTGCTGGGTATGATTATGCTGTCGATATTTTTATTTGTTAAATTATTTCGTGTAGCTGATTTTGCTGTGAAGAAAAATTTATGGGTGCTAGTCATTCTGTATGCCATGACGGTGTGTTTTTTCATCATGTATGAGCAGTCGGGCACCTCGTTGATGTTATTTACCGAACGGGTCATCGATCGCAGTATAGGGCAATATTCTGTGCCAACGCCGGTGGTAACTGCGCTCAACCCTATTTATATTATTGTGTTCACCCCATTAATAGCTGCCATATGGGTGTGGTTAGCTGCAAGGCGCTGCGAACCTAAAGTGATAGTGAAAGTTGCATTAGGCTTGATTTTAACTGCCGTGGGGTTTTTGTTGTTAGCGCATGCCGCCAGTTTAGCACATCCGAATTTATTCTGGCTGGCCTTAGCTATTTTATTTACGGCCATTGGTGAGCTTTTTATTGGGCCAGTGGTGCTTGCCGCTGTTTCCGAATTAGCGCCCGCCCAATTTAACAGCACGCTTATGGGGATTTGGTTTATGATGGGGTCTATTGCCACGTATATGGCTGTGGGCGTCGCAAAACTCACTAGTGTGACAAATGCTGATGCTGTGGGTGGTCTTTACGAGCCGATTTTTAGAAGTGTTGGTTACTATGGTTTAGCGCTAGGGATGTTCGCTTTGGTTGCTTCTGCGCTATATCGGTTGTATTCACAATCACAACGAGTGTCATCGGATCTCGCAACAGTCGTTACCATTCAGGAATGATCTCTCGATCGGTGTCTACTAAGTCATAAACGGCTTTATTTTTTATACCCTTGGGAACCAGTAATCTGGTATCATCTGCACTCGGGAGGTGATCTATGGCAATACTATCAATACAATCTCATGTGACTTATGGCTATGTCGGTAACAAAGCGGCAGTGTTTCCATTGCAATCAATGGGCTATGACGTCTGGCCGGTCAATACCGTGCAATTTTCAAATCATACTGGTTATGGGCAATGGCAAGGGGAGGTCTTTAGTAAAGAACACATACACAATGTGATTCAAGGGCTATTTGATATCGGTGTGGATGATCAATGCGAGGCTATATTATCCGGATATATGGGGAGTCGCGATATTTGTCATGAGGTTCAAGATACGGTGACTGAATTCAAAGCGAACAATGAAAATGTGCTTTACCTTTGTGATCCAGTCATAGGAAATAATAGTTGTTTTGTAAAACCTGAGGTGCTTGAATTTTTTAAAACCGATCTGCGTGCTGATATTATTACACCTAATCAATTTGAAGCTGAAACATTATCAGGTATTTCAATCAATAATGTTCAAAACGTGAGACGTGTCGCAGATTATTTTCATCATTTGGGTATCAAGATTATTATTATCACTGGTGTTAAAGTGCTGGATTTTAGCCAAGATCATCAGACAATATTTATATGCTATGACAACCAGTGTTACGCTATAAAGGTAAAAGAGTACCCTTTTCCAATTTCGCCAAATGGTACTGGAGATTTGTTCTCTGCTTTGTTTTTAGGAAATTATTTAGCAACGAAAAATCCATTGTTATCTCTGCAAAGAACGGTATTTTTTGCAGATCAGGTGATGAAAAATACTTTTGAAGCCGAAAGCCGAGAGCTTCAAATTATTTCAGTCAATTACCGAATGCCATCAGATCATGAAGATTTTTTACCAACTATTCTAAGTGTTTAATGGCGTGTCCAGGCTGTTATGATTGTGTGCAAGGCTTAATTTATTAGTTGTGTCTTGTATGGCGCGTGAGTGCTGCCTACTCGAGAATTTTACTGCCAGCATTTGTCAGCGAATTGCTTGGCTAAATCTTCCATGGATTTTAGGGTTTGAGGTGGTAGTGCGAGTGGTGGAGCAGATGGGTGTCTTTTGTCCAGCATAAAGCGAGCGAATTCATTTGCCAGTGGCCCGATTTTCGAGGTCTCTTCGCTATTGAAGGGTAGGGCAAGAGTGAAGTTATTAGAGGTAATGGAATATTTTATCGCATGACTAAACCACTCTTTGGCGATGGCGGAATCCTGTTTAACATATTTCCCTTCCGCATAGACCACGCCTAAATCAAGGGCGGCGCAGGGCACTTGGTGTTTAGCTGATAACTCTAGCCATTTGATAGCGTGGGAGGGATCTTGTTTGACGCCTTGTCCGTGGAGTAGGACGTAGCCTACGTTGTACATCGCAGCGCTATCTCCTAGGCCTGCAGCTAAATTATATAACTCGTAGGCTTTGGCTTCATCTTTTTTTGTGCCTGTGCCGCGGGCATAATAAATGGCAAGATCATTGATCGCGGGGGTGTAATTATTGTCGGCGGCGGCTTTCATCCAGAAGAAAGAGCGTTCTGGGTTTTTTTCTGTGCCTTCGCCGTGGAAAAACATAGTGGCAAGATAGTATTGTGCGATTGGAAGGTTTTGTTGAGCAGCAGCTTCGAGTTGAGAGAAGGCTTTTTTATCATCGCGGGGCCCGCCAATGCCTTCGTAATAGCATGCGGCGAGAAAAAATTGTGCATCTGCAACGCCTTGAGCCGCTGCTCTCTCAAACCAGCTGCGGCCTAATTTTTCATTTTTAGGGACTTCTTTGCCTAGTGTATAGATGACGCCTAGGTCAATTTGTGCATCAGCAAGCCCTTGTTCAGCTGCTTTTTCGTACCACTTTAGGGCTTGAGTCATATCTTTATTGACGCCCTTACCAGAAAAATACAAGCGTGCGATCAGCAGTTCCGCAGGGCCGTAGCCGTCGTTAGCGCGCTCGAGTAAAAGCTTAAATGCTTCAGCGTAGTCTTCTTTATAGAGTGATTTTAATCCTTCTTCAAAGGATTGATCTTTACCAAGGTGCTGTTCAAGTGATTGGCTGATGGCTTTGGATGTTTCTTGACGAAAGCGTTCGAATCCAGCATCTGTATTATTATCGCTCGCAAGGGCAAACAGTGGGGTTAACAGTCCCAGCAAAAAAATACTACAGAGCTTCGTCATACCAAAACCTCGCGTGGAGAGTGGTGGCCAGAGGTGGAATCGAACCACCGACACGGGGATTTTCAATCCCCTGCTCTACCGACTGAGCTATCTGGCCGCCGGTGTAATTAAACCTAGACTGGCGGTGCGAGTCAAGTAGTTTATCCGGAAATCTTAAGAGTTTCTTGTGGTGGTGATAAATCCCCCTGTTACTGCTCACCAACCTCATCGTGCTCAAAGATCATTGTCGCCACGCTTCGCTCGCAATGACGGAGCGCCGCGATAGTGGTTGCAGCGTGATTGTTAATTAGGTGGCACATAACCTGCTGGTTTTTCCGCGCCGCCTTCGAAGAGAAATTTTTTCATTTCTTTTTGTAAGAATTCACGGGCTTGGGGATCCATTAGGTTGAGTCTGTTTTCGTTGATGAGCATAGTTTGGTGGGCCAGCCAGGTTTGCCAGGCTTGGCTCGATATTTGCTCGTAGATTTGTTGGCCTAGTGCGCCAGGGTAAGGAGGGCGCTCTAGTCCATCGGCTTCTTGCTGCAGTTTCATGCAAAATACTTTACGTGTCATAAATGATCCTTTTCAATGTTGTTAGTCTGATGCAACTGTGCAATCAACTGTTTGACTGGAGCTGCTAATCCTAATCGGATGGGCTTTGCTGTGCTAACCCAACAATACTGGTCATCGTCATGGACTTCATTTGGCCAGCGTTGGACGTGTAGTATAACGGGTGTGATGTCGAGGTGAAAGTGGCTAAAGGTGTGGCGTATTACTGGCAGTGTTTGTGTTGACTTTATTTTACATGAGAAAGAGCTTTCGCACTGTTCGCTTGCGACGGTCTGCACATCACATTCTGGTAGGCTCCATAAACCACCCCAAATCCCTGATTGTGGGCGATTTTCCAAGAGAATTTTTTGTTTATGTACGATCATTAACAGTTGCTTTTGACGCACAGGGATAGCTTTGCGTGCTTTTTTTCCAGGATAAAGTGGCTGCGTGCCCTCTGCGAAGGCTTGGCAGTGCTGCTGCAGTGGGCAGTTTTGGCATGAGGGTTTCGTGCGTGTGCAAAGTAGGGCGCCTAGGTCCATCATGGCTTGTGTATAGTCACGGCAGCGGTTATGAGCGGTGTATTGTTCAGCAATGGCCCATAGTTTTTTTGCCACAGCTAACTCTCCAGGCCAACCACCTACCGCAAAGACGCGACTGAGTACTCGCTTTACATTACCATCTAATATAGGTGCATACTTATTATGCGAAATGCTGATAATGGCGCCTGCGGTTGATCGGCCTATACCGGGTAGCTGAGAGAGTAGCGTGACATCGTCCGGAAATTGACCACTATAAGTATGGGTCACTAGTTGTGCTGTTTTGTGCAGGTTTCTGGCTCTAGCGTAGTAACCTAGCCCTGTCCACAGATGTAATACTTCATCGAGTTTGGCATTGGCTAAGTCTGTGACGCTTGGGAAGGTTTCCATGAATCGATTGAAGTAAGGTATCACCGTAGAAACTTGCGTTTGTTGTAACATGATCTCTGAAACCCACACTCGGTAAGGTGTGATGTTTAATTGCCATGGCAAATCTTTACGACCATTTTTGTCGTACCAAGCTAAAACGTCCTTGATAAATATTTCAGGGCTAATTTCTACCGTCATTGTGCTTTTACTGTGAAAACAATTGGTCAATAACTTTGCCGACATTTTCATCGACGTGTTTTAATAATTCCTTTTTTACCACGGTTTTTGCAGCTGTTTTGGCCGCTTCTTGAGCCAGTAGTTTCATTGTGCCTACCATTTCAACGCCAACACAAGGGCTTTGTAAAGTACAACCAACTTTGGCAGGGATGTCATAATTGGACAAATCAGTATTTATTTTTACACCCAGATAATCAGCATTGATTTTTTGTGGCTTTAATAGCCGGCAGGTGAGTTCATAATTAATGTTGTTGTCCATCAAATTGGTTGTGCCGCTAGCTTTTACTCGCACTGAAGCTGTTACTAACTCTAAGTTGGGATTTGCGACGGTGCCGCTGCTAAACTTGCTTGTGCCTGTTAGCTGAGTGAAAGGAGTTTGACCACGATCTGAGAGCATAGCGGCACGTGTAGTATATTTAGCGATAGCTTGATCAATCTTGTAATCAATGTCTGTGCCACTGATGACACCATTATTTACGCTAAATGAAACTGTACCGGATAATGACTCCTTGATTGCTGCACTTGAACTGCCGGATGCATTGACGTTGATAGCTAAATTAGCTATGCCCGACATTTTTGCAGAACCCAACAGTGTACGTAGTATTTCTTCGGTACGTACTCTACTGACTTTCTGGTGAATAGCAAAGGTTGGTGAATGGCCGCTGAAATCAACCTGTATGTTTCCTGCTGTGGTACCAGTGAAAACACCGGCACTAAAGTTGTTTAAGCTGAGTTTTTCGGCGCTGTACTGCAGTGTTGTTTTGACATTGTCTAAACTGTAAGCGTCATAGGAGAGTTTTTTTGCATTGATATTACCTTCAAGGACTAATGCTGACCCTGATGAATTTTTATTGGGCAAAGAAGTGCTCGTCGATTTTTTGTCAGCGGCATCTACGCTAGGTATGTAGTCTTCCACGGAAAGGTGGTTGGTTTGCAAGGTGAATTTCATGCGTGGGTTTGGTGATAGGATATAGTTAAATTCCCCGTTTATTGCCTGACCATCGATCGTGCCGCTTAACTTGTGAAGTGTTATTTTTTGAGCTGTTATCGCAATCTCACTGGTCAGCTGTACTTGGGTTAATGCATTTTTATTTTTTAAGTTTAATGGTTTACCGTTGGCAGCTAAAATTTTACGCAGGTTAAAAGTATTACTACTAACTTGTCCTGTTAGTTCTGGACTTTTGCCAAGATTCTTGCCGGCAAGATTACCTTTGAGTATTAGATCCTCAACTTCTAGAGTCAGTGGAGAAATAGTGACAGACAAAGTGCTGAAATCTGTTTCAGCATTGCCTTTTACAGTTAGCTCTGGCATATCGGTAGGTTTTACGCGTAAATCAAGATTTTCAAAGCTGATTTTAGACGTTTTAGTGTTGTAGTTAACCAGGGTGTCTAGATTAATTTGAGTGCTGTTTTTTTTATGGTTTAGGTAGGTGAAGTCACCTTTAATTGGGAACGGTGTATTCAATTGAGGGTGCGTGGTTGTCATATTAACATTTTTGAGGCTGTGGCTCTGATTGTTTTGTGCATTAACGTAATTAATAGTGGTATTGCTAAGTGTAAATGCTCCAATATTAAATTGCACATTGTGGCTATTTGCATTGCTCTCTGCAGGAGTGTTTTCGGCTGAAGTTGGCGCTTTTTGTTCTACTGCGTGTTGTGCTACAAAAGTCCAATTGTTTTGGCCCTGTCGATTTTTTTGCAGGTTGATGACGGCGTCGCTTAGTGTTGAGCGTTTCACACTGAGTTCATGGTGTAGTAGTGGAAGAATTTCAGCCACGATAATGAGGTGATGCGCACTGAAAAATGATTCATCACCAAATCCTGGAGGATTACTCAGTCTAACGTCATCAACACGTATACCCAAGCGTGGCCAGAATGAGGCGTGTAAGCTGCCTTTTATAATAAGGTCTCTACCTGTGGAGGCTTTAGCGTAATCGCTAATTTGAGTTTTGAGCCAATCGCTGTTGACGACTGTCATGAGGAGTAGAGCGATGCTGGCAATGAGTAACAGTAACAATGCTGCAAAACCCGCGAGAAACTTTAGTGCTATTTTCATTAATCAATCATCCCTGCTGATAAACCGTCATTTGGAGCGGGTGATGGGAATCGAACCCACGTTTTAAGCTTGGGAAGCTCACATTCTACCATTGAACTACACCCGCTTGATGGTTATCCTACCTGAAGATAATCTATTTTTCTACAAGACTGTTTGCCAATGGTAGCAAATCCAGCTTAAAGACAGGCTATCACTCAGTTTGGTGGCTCTGTAGCGATTATCGAGGGAGAGAAGTCTGCGCTTAAGCGGGAGTTCCTGTGTCAATGACAGTATAATACTGAGAGCAGAGTTCAATGGGTGAGAAAAAAATAGGTGAAGAAAAGCCTCGGATGCGGACGATTCGAAGCTTTGTGCGTAGAGAAGGTCGTATGACGCCTCGTCAGCAGGGTGCATTAGCAACGCTGTGGTCACGTTTTGGTGTTGAGGTACCTTGCGGTCAGTTGGATTTTAATACTTTATTTGGTCGTGATGCGCCTGTGATTGTGGAAATAGGCTTTGGTATGGGGCAAGCGTTGTTAGCACTCGCCCAGCAAAACCCCGAAAATAATTATTTGGGTATTGAGGTGCATCGTCCAGGTGTGGGATTGTTGCTGGCGAATTTAGCTGAGCATAATCTTTGCAATGTTCGTATAATGATGGCTGATGCCAACGAGATTTTTGGTGCTAGCATCCCGCCCTCAAGCCTAGAAGCCGTACTCCTGTTTTTTCCTGATCCATGGCCTAAAAAACGCCATCAAAAGCGTAGACTGGTACAGCCGGCGTTTGTCAGTCGAGTGGTTGATAAGCTCAGGGTTGGAGGCTATTTTCACATGGCTACCGACTGGGAAAATTATGCCGAGCAGATGTTAGCAGTTGCATCCAATTGTGCGGCGCTAGATAATGCCGCCCTAGAAGGACAATTCATTCCGCGGCCCGCCACTCGACCGGTCACCAAGTTTGAGCGTCGAGGGCAGAAATTGGGGCACGGTGTGTGGGATTTACTTTTTGTTAAGAAAGGAGTTAATGATGCGTAATTATGGATGGTTATTAGTGGCCATGTTTCCTTTAGTGAGCTATTCACAAGGTTCTTCCGTCACAGAAGGTTATGAGTGGTTATCTCAACAGTGCAAAGATTTGAGATGTGTTGAGGATAATATCAATATGATCGATGGTCAAATTGCGTCCCTAGTGGCCAAACGCTTGGCTTATGTAAAGCGGGGGGCTGAGATTAAAAATACCAACGTGCTAGCGCCTAAAGAACCTGGATATGGCGATGCAGCGAAACGCGCCACGGAAACGGCTGAGCAGCTTGGGACATCTAAAGGTAGTGTTGGATCGGTGTTTGATGCCATTGAACAGCAATCAAATGATTATGAAAAAAAATATCTCAACCCAATTCCTAAACCTAAGCCTTAGTTATGGTTGCTAATTTTGCTAGCTTGTTACCCGACGTTATTCTGATTGCTGAGAGTGCTGCGCGGACTATTTTACAGGTGTATCATCATGAAGAGTTTATAGTCACCTCTAAAAATGATGCTAGTCCGGTTACCCAGGCTGATTTAGCGGCAAACCAAATTATTTTAAGGGGACTTGCTGCGCTCACTCCGGATATCCCCGTCCTGTCTGAGGAAAGTGCTTGCCCCCCCTATGATGAGCGTCGACAGTGGTCGCAATATTGGCTGGTAGACCCCTTGGATGGTACTAAGGAGTTTATTGCACGCACTGATGAGTTCTCGGTCAATATCGCCCTGATTGTGGATCACCAGCCAGTGATTGGGGTGATAGTTTCCCCGGTTGGCAACTCGTGTTACTATGCAGCCCGTGGCTTTGGGGCTTTTCATCGAGACGCGACCGGGCAGGAGTGGCCTTTAAAGACGCGCAAATGGACGCGTACTGAGCCGTTAGTGGTCACCGTAAGCCGACGTCACCAATCCGAGCGATTAGCTGACATAATGGCTGGGGTGGGTCCTTACACCACACTAAGCTTGGGTAGTTCGCTGAAATTTTGTGCCATAGCCGAGCAGCAAGCCGATTTCTATCCACGTTATGGTAGAACGTGCGAGTGGGACACGGGGGCGGGGCAGTGTATTCTGACTGAAGCAGGCGGAGCCGTTGTTGGGACAGAAGGGCTTGCAATACGGTACAACACCAAGGAAGATGTCTATAATCCGGGCTTTATTGCTACTGGGGATTTAGAGAGTTTATTGAAACAGTCCAAATTTAACCAATAAGGGGAGTGACTATGAAACAGGTTCGTGTAGCGATTACCGGAGCGGCTGGGCAGATTTGTTATGCGCTGTTGTTTAGAATAGCGAATGGCGATGTCTTTGGTAAAGACACGTTAGTCGATTTACATCTTATAGAATTGGAAGCTTCATTACCCGCATTGCGTGGTATAGAAATGGAGCTGCAAGATTGCGCTTTTCCATTACTTAAAAATATTGTTTGCACGTCGGATGTGAATGTTGGCATGAAAAATGTTAACTGGGTTGTGCTAGTGGGCGCTGTTCCGCGTAAAGCAGGAATGGAGCGCAGTGATTTGCTTGCCATCAATGGGAAAATATTTACAGGACAAGGTCAGGCCATTAATAATAATGCGGCTGACGATGTGCGCGTTTTAGTGGTGGGAAATCCTTGCAACACTAACTGTCTCATCGCCATGCACAACGCGCCAGATGTACCCAATGACCGTTTCTTTGCCATGACCATGCTTGACGAAAACCGTGCACGTACACAACTGGCAATCAAAGCGAATGTGCCTATTACTGCCGTTAGCAACATGAATATTTGGGGTAACCACTCGGCGACTCAATATCCAGATTTTTATAACGCTTTAATTAATAATCAGCCGGTTATCGATGTGATTAAAGATGAGCAATGGTTGCAAAATGATTTCATTAGTATGGTTCAAAAGCGTGGTGCCGCTGTGATTGAAGCGCGTGGTGCTTCTTCAGCTGCTTCAGCGGCTAACGGTATTGTGGATAGCATTTACAATTTGGTGCACGACACACCTAAAGGTGAAAGTTATTCAGTGTGTCTAGCTTCTCAGGGCCATTATGATGTTGATCGTGATTTAATCTTCTCTTTCCCCTGTCGTACCGTGAATGGCAAGTTAGAAATTATCGATGGCATAGAGCATAATGATTTTGGGAAAGCTAAATTAGCGGCCACTTTAAATGAACTCGTCAGCGAGAGAGAGGCGGTAAAAGAATTGGGCTTGATAAAATGACAATCCCTGTATCGGTAGAGTAGTAGACCACTATGGATTTGCTCACATTTAAAATGACTTGTGCGCTGGCGTTGTTCGCTGCGGCAATATTAGCTGGGATTATCCCACTTTTTGTGGGGGACCGACATCCTCGCGCATTGTGTTTATTTGAGGCTATTGCCAGTGGAGTATTCTTAGGGGCTGCATTATTCCATATGTTGCCTGCTGCACAGATTTCATTTAAAGCACTCAGTTACGCGTCTTATCCCTTTGCTATACTATTTTGTGTGATTGGTTTTTTATTTTTACTGGTGGTAGAGCGTATTGTTAATGCCAATTCAGATCGTATGGCAGCACATCGTTTGACCGCATTATTGCTGATGATAATGTTGTCACTGCATTCACTGATCGAGGGCGCAGCACTCGGTATCAATAGTGTTTTTAGTAATGCCATGGTGATTTTTGTGGCAATTATGGCGCATAAAAGTACCGCTGCTTTCGCTTTGGGGGTGACTATTGTACGTGGTTATACTTCTAAGGCTAGGTCAATCATGATGCTGATTGGTTTTTCATTGATGTCCCCCGTAGGGGTGTTGTTAGCCGCATTAGTCAGTAGTGTGGTGCAAAGCAGCGCGGGTAATTTAGCAGAAGCTGTTTTTAATGCTTTTGCAGCAGGATCCTTCCTTTATATAGGTACGCTCAATGTCATTGACAACCACTTGCATTCCAAACCGCTGATTGATCGTTGCGCAGAATTATGCGCGCTGATTGCTGGCATTAGTGCAATGGGCATCGTGGCTATTTGGGTATAATCTTTAACAAAACACTAGAGGTAATTCCGTGAACATGACTCATCTTGATTTTGAAAAGCCTATTGCCGAGCTAGAAGCTAAGATCAATGAACTGCGGCGTGTAGGCACCGATACCGAGCTCAATTTAATTGATGAAATCAATAAACTGGATGCCAAAAGCCGTGAGCTGACCAAATCCATTTTTAGTTCTTTGACATCACAGCAAGTAGTGAAAATGGCGCGTCATCCGCAACGGCCCTATACGCTGGATTATATTGATAAGATTTTTACCGATTTTGATGAGTTGCATGGCGATAGACATTTTTCAAATGGTGCTGTGATTGTCGGTGGTATTGCCCGTTTTAACGATCAACCGGTGATGGTGATCGGTCAACAAAAAGGTCGGAATACCCGAGAAAAAGTACAACGTAATTTTGGTATGCCACGTCCCGAGGATTTTCGCAAAGCCTTGCGCTTGATGCAAATGGCTGAACGATTTCAATTGCCTATTTTTACTTTCATTGATACTCCTGGAGCTTATCCTGGTGTGGGCGCTGAAGAGCGTAATCAAAGTGAAGCCATTGCCAGAAATTTATTTGAAATGTCGACTTTTAGGACGCCTATTATTTGCACAGTGATTGGAGAGGGCAGTTCTGGGGGTGCACTAGCGATTGGTGTGGGTGATAGAGTGTTGATGTTGCAGTATAGTATTTACGCGGTGATTTCTCCTGAGGGTTGTGCTTCGATTCTCTGGAAAAGTGCTGATAAAGCCGATGAAGCAGCGGAAGCGATGGGTGTGACGCCTCAACGATTAATAAAATTAGGATTAATCGATGAGATTGTTCCTGAGCCTTTGGGTGGCGCACATCGTGATCTGGATGCTATGACAGTAACATTAAAAACAGCACTAACACGTCAGTTGAAGCAGTTACAGTCAATGTCTATAGAGAAACTAGTAGAGCAACGCTATCAGCGATTAATGGCAGTGGGTCGAGCTCGTTAATGATCGCAGCCGTGCTATGAAGGGAATTGTCGACGCTGTAAAGAAAATGTTCGCACAGCAGAGCGGTGAACAGTGTTATTGGGTGGCGTATAGCGGAGGAGTTGATTCTCATGTGCTACTTCACGCTTTAGCGCAACATAAACCTGCCTCGACTTTATTAAAAGCGATTCATATTCATCATGGACTTCACGATCAGGCTGATGCATGGTCAGAGCACTGTGCTGAGCAAGCCAAATTATTAGGCGTTTCTCTGGATATCCATAGGGTCAATGCAAAACCTTCACTAGGTCAAAGCCCGGAGGCTGCAGCCAGAGAAGCGCGTTACAATGCATTCTTGGGTATTATTCAAGCGGGAGATATTTTACTCACAGCGCATAACCAAAACGATCAAGCAGAGACAGTATTATTACAATTATTGCGTGGTGCTGGTGTAAAAGGCCTAGCGGCTATGCCGCGAGTGACCTCTTTTTCACTGGGTTTTTTATATAGGCCATTACTGGATATTCCTCGCACAGGTATAGAGCAGTATGCAAAGGCACAAGCTCTACAGTGGGTTGAAGATCATACTAATATAGACCTGCATTTTGACCGAAATTATTTACGCCAACAGATTATGCCCTTAGTCAACCAGCGATGGCCTAGTGCACCCCAAACTATTGCGCGCAGCGCGATGCATTGTGCGCAGGCAACGCAAACAATTGAAAATTTAGCACTACAAGATCTTGTTTTTGTCACTATGCCAATTCAATCTTGTAGCGATGATTTACCCGTGTCCAAAGCGTCGTTTGCTATGATCAATGGTGAAAATGACGCGCCCATTAATGTAGAAAAGCTACTGACTTTGTCGGAGGATCGTCAACGTCATGTTTTGCGTTTCTGGATTGCCTCTCAATCCTTACCGGAACCGTCCACAGCCCACTTGCAAAACCTTTTTCGTACAGTAATACATGCACAGGACAATAAGACACCCTGCGCACAGTGGCCAGGTGTGGAAGTAAGGCGTTACCGAGGATGCTTATACGCAATGCCGCCACTCTTGAACTTTGATAGCGAACTGGAAATTAGCTGGGATAGACATGCTCCCCTGAGCTTACCTGGTGACCTTGGTATACTTCAGCCAGATGACCCAAGATTGAGTGAGAATGGCGATATTTTATCTCATCAGGCTGGACCAATATCGATTCGTTTTCGCCGCGGTGGTGAAACACTTCAATTGGCTGGGCGTCAAGGACATCACGAGTTAAAAAAACTATTTCAAGAGTGGGGTGTGTTCCCTTGGCGTCGAAATCGCGTGCCACTGCTATACGCCAATAGTGAGCTTGTCATTGTATTGCTT
>JBGSSQ010000447.1:0-8880 GCA_041736975.1 Gammaproteobacteria bacterium | reverse complement strand
GCACCTTGAGTAAAGAACGCTGATACTGCGGAACGAAGCCTTGTCAATCAATATACCCTTTGAGTACGAAGCCTTCCAGGCATTAACTCGCCAACATCAGCTTAGTGAAGTAGAAATTAACGCACTGAACCAAGTCTATTACCAAAATATCCCACACACAGCCTGGCGTTATCTGGCCAAGCCCAACCACTGGATGGATGAACAAGCCTCCTTTGTTTATGTGAACAACGCACACACTGAGAAACTTTTATTACCACCTAAACTACTGCTATAATAACGCAATGCTTGTGTTGCTATACTTCTTTTAACTTGATTGGAGAACCCACATGATAACCCAGTTTCCAGCTATTCTACCGTACGAGCAACACATGATTGACGTTGACACGCCACACCAGCTCTATGTTGAGGTCTGCGGTAACCCCAAGGGAATACCTATCTTATTTGTACACGGCGGCCCAGGCTCTGGCTGCTCAGAAGACCACCGTCGCTATTTTGACCCCAACGACTATAAGATTATCTTATTTGATCAACGCGGCAGTGGCCGATCTACACCGCATGCTCACCTCGAAAAAAATACGACTCAGGCACTGGTCAATGATATGGAAACCATCCGAGAATTCCTCGGTGTTGAAAAGTGGGTGCTTTTTGGGGGCTCCTGGGGCTCGACTTTAAGCTTAGTCTATGCGCAAACACATCCTGAGCGGGTCTGTGGTTTCATTTTACGGGGTATTTTCCTTAACCGTCCCCGTGATATTGACTGGTTATTTAATGGCGCTGGCGCCAATTATGTCTTTCCAGACTATTGGGAAAATTTCACTGACACCGTTCAACTCAATGGCCATACAAGCTATGTACAAGCCTATAATGAGGTATTAACGGGTACGGACGAAGTAGCACGCATGGCAGCAGCTAAAGCCTGGTCAAGCTGGGAAGGAAGCTGCATAGCACTACAATTAAGCCAAGATGCCGTGGAATCAATGACAGATCCACACACCGCCTTAAGCCTCGCTCGTATTGAGTGTCACTACTTCATGAACAATTGCTTTCTCACTCCAGATCAAATACTCAATGATATGGATAAAATCACCCATCTTCCCGCCATCATTGTACATGGACGCTATGATATGGTCTGCAGTTTCGAAAATGCCTGGAGCCTACACAAAGCTTGGCCCGACTCAATCCTGCAAATCATCCCTGACGCTGGTCATTCCAGCAAAGAATCGGGAATAGTGGATGCACTGGTTCGTGCTACACATAGCATGATCGGACTGATAGCTTCATAGCGCTTATAGAGAATCAATGGCTCAGCCCTCGCCATCCTCCTCAGTTAGCGCTTTACTTACAAACCTGCCGAAGAGTAGGTTGACGACAACAAAAAACTCTTAGTTATGATCTATAATGAATATATAGGACATCAAAAACTAGGAGTGTAATAATGAGTAACCTACAGGAACAGGCTCCATTTGGAGCAAGGTATAGATATCATGGCGCCAAAACGGGTGGCGCTAACCATCCAGGCAAGTTTGGCGGCGTATACAACCATGTTGATGCCAACAACAACCCTACGGGTAAACGCAGCTTATTTAAACAAGACACCAATGGCAAGAAGGTTCGTATCGCAAAAGTATTGGGTGAGGCTATTGGCGGTAAAATTCTCGCAGCGTGGTTTAACGTTGTGGGCGTCGCTAAAGAACGCTATGCAGAGGCTAAGCTAGCAAAAGCAAGTACCCCTGATGATGATAAATCTGGCAGTGATGTATATTTAGAATCCATCTTTATCGATAATTATAAAGAAGATTTCTGGAAACATGCTTACCGTCAACATTATCAACAGCAATATAGGGACATTATTGCCGCTGGCAACCCTGATGAAATCGCAAAATTACGTTCTCTAGCCACCTCTAGGCTCAACGATGAACTACTCAGTCTCAATGATGAACCTAAAGATGCAGTATTTTTGAAAAATGCCGCTCTGCTTGAAGCAAAATTAAATGATAAAATTGCAACTTATAGCAATGACACAGAAGCCTTAGTTAAAGATGCTGCCGAAATAACAGTTTCTAAAATGAAAAGACCTAGTGCAGTATTTATAATGCCAGGCCATGCTGAGGTTCGAAAGATCATTAGCAGTGCCATCACAGAAAATAAAGCTACTTTACTGCAATTTTCACAGATTACAGCCTCACGATTGTTGGTAGGTGATTTCGGCGTTCACAATGGTAATTTTGGTGTTTTAGAAGATGGAACCTTGGTATGCCTAGATTATGGTGCAGCATTTTGCAAATTGAATCCAGAAGTTAATCCATTTACAAAGACTAAAACAGGAACAACATTTTATAAAAATCACTTTTTGGAATATAATGACAAGGTTATTAAAAGTCCTGAAATGGCAATGGAATTTATTTTAGTTGGCCGAATGAGTAAAGAGAAAATCAGCCAGATTTGTGATGAAGCGGTCAATGAATTGGGTGATTTTGCTGATCTACAAGCATTCAAAAAATTTGCATACCGCCTTGGCATAAAGAGCAAAACCGTAAGAACCATGAACACAGAAGAATACGCCATGGATCAAATAAAAAAATTCATGACTGAACGTCTTATCAGTCGCCAAACATCAATGAAAAATCAAGGTTTCGCTCTACTATTAGAGAACTGTTATGCTAACGGTGAATTCAACACTCTACGGTTCGAACATCTTCTTGAAGAAAACGCCCTTAGCGCTGATGAGCTCAATGAACTTTATCAGTTTGCTAATAGTCGTCAGTTCAAGAGAATGAATTTAGTGATACATGAAAGCCACCAATATAGAGTTAAATCTAAAATAATTGCTGGCATTAATGAGCATCAAATTTTTTCAAAAAATCAAGAAGGTGAATATAACTACCATATTGTAGAAATCAAAAATCAGATTCAATGGCGATTAAGAAAATCCTCATCAGAGTCACCTTACCACAAAGATGATGATCAATTACTTAATGCAACATTAAATCAATTCCAAAATATCATGCATCGAAATAATGCGTATATAATTGGGAAAAAAACCACTAAAGAATACCGAGACATCATGGATTTGATTAATCAATATCAACAAGAACGCGGCCCGCTCCCGCTTGATAGACCAATACAACATTCACCCACACCGCCACCACGCAAGTTAACCACCACTAGAGGCGCACATCATTTCCACTCAGCTAGCAATAAACCGGCTAAAGACCTTGAGGAAACCAACCATAACGATAGAGACTCGGTTAATAAAAAAGGATATGAGCCTTAATTATAAATATATAAAAATAAGCGCGCTGATTTAACTGAATACTGCTTCTTTTACAACGACAGCATTATTGTCCTTCATAACCACATTGTCGCCATGCTTCGTATAGTACTATGGCTGCAGCATTTGAAAGGTTCAAGCTGCGACTGTTTGCCAGCATAGGAATGCGAAGTCGATACTCACTAGGAAGAGAGTCTAAAATCGTGGCGGGTAGTCCTCGCGTTTCGGGACCCAACAATAGAAAATCGCCGGATTGAAAATTTATAGTATTGTAATTGACTGAACCTTTGGTGGTGATGGCAAACAACCTCGCTGGTTTGTTGTGCTCCAAAAAAGTGTGATAATTAGCGTAACTCTTGACGTCAGCCCATTCATGATAGTCCAAGCCTGCACGCCTCAAGCGCGCATCATCTAGCTCAAAACCAAGGGGCTCAATCAGATGTAACTGAGCCCCGGTATTCGCGCAAAGCCGAATTATATTGCCCGTATTCGGGGGGATTTCCGGTTCGAACAAGACAATATGTAACATAGTGTATGGCTAGCTAATAATCTCTGACTCGACGTCATCCGACAGGGCTTTTTGAGATTTCCCTGTCAAAAAGCCGCGAGCATTTGGACGTTTTTTTTCAAGAGACAGCACATCAGGCAAACTTTTACCCGATTTGGGTTGTTGTGCTGGCGACGATAGGTCTCCTTTTTTAGTAACGGCCTTAGCCGGGCGGATTCCTTGCGGCGTCCCCTGTGATTGTGCCACTGCTACCTCAGCTTTAGGCTCATCTCCACCCATCTCAGGTGCTGGCTTCACTACATCTGAGCGCCCGTTTGATTGGATATGAATATGCTCTTTACGTTTTTGCAAATAAGCGTCACGAACAAAGATATACGGATCAAAGGCTTCATCAATCGCTTTATCAGCTGGGCGCAGCTCCGCTCGAGTATAAACTTTTTCAAGTGCGTAAAGCTGCCACGCCAAACTTTCTGGCTCTATATAAGGCCAAAAGGTAAACGCATAGCTATTAAATGGCACAGCGGTAAGGTCACGGACGGTATAAAAGCCCAAAAGGGGTACAACTACATAGGCCGACTGAGACCAGCCCCATCGCGCCATGGTGATACCAAAATCCTGATTATGAAGCTTAAAACCCCAGTATTGAGCCACGTCAAAATAACCGGCCAACCCCACAGTTGAATTCACTAAAAACCGAGCACCATCTTGCCCCGCATAGCGTATTTCACCTTGTAAAATATCGTTAATCACACGAGAAGGCTCATAAAAATTGCTGTACATTCGGGATACCCCGCCTTGTACAGGTGCAGGAATCAAGGTGTCATAAAGGTCTGCAATGGGGCGACCAACGGCGTAATCGATAGTACGATTGATGCGAAACACAGCGCGATTATAGTTTTCATATGGATCAACATTATCTTTAGTCGTCGCACACGCCGACATTAGCAATGCTGCACCCGCCATTACAGCTCGCTGGCAACACTTTAGGAGACTCGCCCTGCTCTTCATCTTTGACTTCCTGTCCATTAAATTGGGCACTATACCAGATAAAATTGAGCCTGTCAGCGGCTTTAAGCCGCATTGTCAAACCAGAATCAAAGCGCCCACTCTATGGTACGCTTTACCTTCCTTCTATCCTTTAGCTCCTGGTCCTGACTTCATTGAGGCCAAGGCATCTCTCAAGTCCTCCTGCTCACGGAGCAATGGTGCCAACTCTTTTGGTGCAATAGGGTCTCCATTCTGCTGCTGCTTCATCAACGTATCGACTCGAGTCATTCTCCCCAGGTATTCACTCATGACACTTATATCTATGTCACCTGATTGTAAGGCTTCTGTATTGTCATAGGCCAAATCAACTAAACGATCAAGATCTTTATCGCGTTTGCTTTGAGTGACCTCTAATGAAAACATCAACTGTTTTAACTGTGATGGCTCAGCTTCATCTATGGTTTTTTGAAAGTTTTGATCGGAGTAGCCAAGATCATCGACCAACTCCCAAACACGATCAACCATTGCGTCTAGTTCTTCAGCTTTTGCTGATTCTAAGGCTGCCCTGTCTTCTGAATCTTCACTATCCGCTTCCACATCCTCACTGTCATCCGTATTTTGTTCCTGACCATAATCCAATATCTTTGCTGTACTTTCTTCCAAAGGATAACCCAGTATCTCTTCGGCTATTCTCTTAGGATCATCCCAAAAGCTTTCATCGCCCTCTTCAGAATCTATAGACAACGCACTAGCGGGAGACTCCACATCGGTATGAGCAGAATAAACATCATCCTTGTACAACGCCTCACTAGCCTCTTCCTTATCTTTTTCTGGAGCTATGAGAAGTGAATCTTTAGAGGATGACACTTCAGGCACTGGCCCTGTTACACTTTGTCCCTTTAACTGTTCTTGTTGAAAAATTGGCATCTCTCCTGAAAGACTAGAAGTTTTTCTCAACGTTTGGTCATTTACTTCCCTAACAAGATCTACATCATTAATCACTTTTTCGGATGCCTTGCTATTAAATACAGCTGCTAGATTTTTATTTTTTGGTAACAAGCCAGTATGCATTGCCCTAACAAGCATATCACTCAAAATTTCTGTGATGGTTTTTTTATCATTATACTTTTGTTGCTGCTCTCCCCATCGTTCCCCATGAGCACCGGTAATATGGTTACGATCATATGCTAATTCACGAGCAAGCGTTTCCCTTATACCTCTTATTTCTCTGTCCGTTGCTCCTCCGATCTTCAATTCCTTGAGGAAGCGCTCACACTCTTGTATTTTTGTTGTTATCTGACCATCTTTGTTACGCCGCCCCGCTCCTTTAAAAACTCGTGTCATTGTCTCTCTAAAACCAGTTATGCTTGACCTAACACCAAAGCCAACAAAAAAGGAAGTTCGCTTCCAGCCAGAAGCGCCTATAGGTTTAAAACCATTAGCAATTTCCTTTTCGTAGTGAGAAATGGAGTGTTGAATACGACCAAAACTAGCAGCGTAATAACCCAGTCTGAAGTGATAAAAAAGACTATTTTCTTTACCCACCTTAGCTTTGAGCAGAGGCACTTCTCTCTCATCACTTAGCTCTAAATTCTCAAATTTACTTTCAATTTTATCTAGATTTTCTGGAGACTTATTTCTGGTGACAGCTGAAAAAAAGACGCTACTTGTCGTTTTATTTCGCTTTTCTCCTTCTACGCTCTCATCAACTATTGCTGCATTATCTGTTAAAGCCATCCTCCTTCGCTTTGGCTTAATCTTATCCAGCTCTAAACTAACTGCTGCCAATCTACTATCACTATTTTTATAGTAGTCTTGACGCTGTTCTACACTTTTTGCATTGTGGTATATATTATGATAAGCGACTTTTAAATTATCAAAATCCTGAGCGTATAGTGTATTGTTTTCTGAAGCCATCACACTGACTTCCATATGCTCAAGTAACTGAATAAGATCAATATTTTCAGCACCCCATGAACTCGGATCTCTAAAAACATCATACTTATCGTATAAAGCCTCCAGTCTACCTTGTTCCTCTACGCCATTAATCGCCCGATTATACCTACCATATAATTCATTCAAGACTACATCAAAGTCTTCAAAGTTGTGCAGGTTCTTATTAAGAGCATCAAACACATCACCCGCAGCAAGCCCAACAACGCTTAACCTTTTTTTATCCTCACGCATGGCCACTTCCCCCATATATATACAAAACTATTACTTCAATTATAGTACATTGCTTAAAACATGCGAATCTTATGTGCCTTATATTAACTCAACGCTAATTTCTCCGATGTATTAGTTTAAACACCCCCGCACTATCCAGCAAATTGTGCTAGATAGCGGATGATTTACCAAATAATTGAGCAATATGAGCAGCAGAGCACACCCTCAACGTGAAATTAAATATTTTTAATGACATTCTATTGTTTACCCTATATAATCGCTATTTTGAAGTGGTTACTATAAAAAAGTAAACTACTAAACTGGCAGCTATTCTGGTGAGATTGATCGCCCCAACGCTGCTTACACAGTGGCGCTTAGGGCTGATAGCCTGGTTACACTATTATTATATTATTACATTTGAGGTATATATGACCACGGCTACCCCGTCTTTAACATCTTTTGATCAACTAGGCCTTAACCCTAAACTCATCCCCATATTAGCCGAGATTGGCTATGAATCTGCCACTCAAATCCAGGCTGAATGCATCCCGGTATTGATGGCGGGCGGCGATCTATTAGGGCAAGCCGCCACAGGCACAGGCAAAACAGCCTCTTTTGCGCTACCCATCATATCGCGCTTGGACGAATCACAAGTGCCACCACAAGCTTTAGTGTTAACACCAACCCGCGAGCTGGCTATTCAAGTCTCTGAAGCTTTCCATACCTACGCCAAAAAAGCTTTTCCCAACTTTCGTGTACTACCTATCTACGGCGGCACTGATTACCGCGGACAATTAACGGCACTGAAACGAGGCGTTCATGTTGTAGTCGGCACACCTGGCCGTATACTGGATCACTTACGCCGGGGCACCTTGGTGCTTTCACAAATAAAAACCGTGGTGTTAGATGAAGCCGATGAAATGCTCAATATGGGGTTTTCCGAAGACGTTGATGAGATTCTCAAACAAATCACTATTCCTCATCAGGTAGCACTATTCTCAGCGACCATGCCCCATAGCCTGCGCAATATTGTGCAAGAACATTTAAAAAATCCGACCAAGATTAATATCAAACGGTCGGCCAGTGCACTGGTCAATATCGAACAATTTTATACCATTGTTAGCCAACATCATAAACTTGAAGTCTTGACCCGTTACCTTGAGATCGAAGACATTGATGGCACACTGATTTTCACACGCACTAAAATTGGCTCCGATGAATTGGCCGATAAACTTGAAGCACGTGGTTATTCTGTCTCTGCTTTAAATGGCGATATGACACAATCCGCTCGCGAAAATGTAATGAAGAAAATTAAAAACGGCTCCCTAGATATTATTGTGGCCACAGAAGTCGCTGCTCGTGGATTGGATGTGGATAGAATTAATCACGTCATTAATTATGATATTCCTCAAGACGTTGAATCTTATACTCACCGTATTGGCCGTACCGGACGAGCGGGTCGCACAGGTAAAGCCCTGCTTTTTGTTACCCCGCGCGAAACACGCATGTTACGTTCCATTGAACAAAACAGCGCCTCTCCACTTAAAGAAATGGAACCGCCTTCGGTTAAACAAATCAATCTTAAGCGTAATGAACTCTTAAGTGCAGAAATCGGACAAATTCTGGCTAAGGCTCAGCTCGATTTCTACCGTGAATTGGTAGAGAAATTAGTGCACGACCATGAATGCTCCGAACTCGACATCGCAGCAGCCTTCGCTTCTCTTACCGGAAAAGCAAAACCTCTCGCGGCTAAAGCAGAAGAACGCTTTGTCGATAAATCCGATAGTTTCGGCGACCGCAAGAAAGATGGCTTCCGTGGTAAAAAACGTAGCTTTGGTGATAAGAAAGGTGGCTTCGGCGACAGACGCAGCGGCGGCGGCGACAGCAGACGCAGCAACAGCGACAAACCTGGCGGCTTCGGCGACAACAGACGCAGTAGCGGCGACAG
>JBGSSQ010000444.1:0-2959 GCA_041736975.1 Gammaproteobacteria bacterium | reverse complement strand
TGCCTGTATGGGGGATGACTATAATCACTATTTAGGGCATTTAGGCGATCAACTATCACCAACCCTAGACTTAGATTTTGACGATTTGAAGCAAAACAGCAATTTCAAACTGTAGATTTAGTGAGCCAAGGGGGCAAGTCTGAAGTAATTGACTAATTAGCAGTCGTGAAATCCAATGTAAATACCCTCAAAAGAATTACTCAATTACTTCAGACTTGACCCCTTAGCCTCAGCGATCATGTTCATTTAATATTTTCTTAATATTGTCATGGTAGTATGTGTGTTTATTTATTTAAAATGGGATCGTAAGAATGCAAGCACACTCTGAGAAGATGAAGAAGGCTTTCCTGGTCAAGCAAGCCCAAGAGAGAAGAAATAATTTAGCTGCTATCTTAACTGGCTTGGCAAAAATCCAGCCTACTGCTAATGATGTTAAGTTGCCCAAAACCTTTAATGAATATAAATTTAAAGAGTGGCAATTGGAATGGGATTTTATTAATGAAAATACACTCAATCCTAAAAAAATCAAGCTATATCCTTTTCAAGTTGAGCTGAAAAAGTTAGTTGGCCACCAAGACGAAGTCTATGGTGTTTTATGTGAGAAGCTGTCAAAATTGATGGTGCAGTTTGAAGTTTTTTTATCTGAATTTTCAGCGCCGACAAGCGATCACGCTAACCATAGTGCATACCAAAAACTCTGCGGACTATATTTGCATGATATTATTCCTGTTGCGGATCAGCTAATAGCTTATATCGAAACTCAGATTCAAGTTCAGAACTCAAATGAAACCACCATAAGTTCTGATGTGGTAGAGAAGAATAGTACGAGTGCTAAAATCCGCTTCTTTGCAAGTGCAGCGTCGTCTGATAGTTCAGAGACAGAGAGTGATGACGCTGCTGTCGCCAATTTTTTGGAAGAGTTATATGCGCAAGAGCAAGATCGTAGAGATGCCGATTTCGCGATTGCTATGAAAATGTCAGAGAGCGATGAATTCATTTCTGCGGATGAAGATTTAGCTTTGGCTATGCAGCTAGAGGCTGATAGTGCTTTTGCGAAGCAGCTTGAAGCAGGTTATGACCAAAATGTAGATCATAATAGTGATTACGATTATGAAATGGCCTTGGCTCTATCATATAAGTGAATGTCCAATATAAAGATTCCAGCATGTAAAATCGGCAGAATGTTGATATACCCAATGCCCCAGGCTCATGACTAATACACACGGGCAATCTCGTTAGCTAATTAGTGCAAGATGTTGATAAGAAAAGGTGCCATATCTTGGATCTCTAATCTTATGGTGTCGTTCTTTGCTGCGCTATTAATAGCGACTTGAATTGCAGCGCGATCAGTATTGACTCCAGTATAATTTACAGTTGTTACGTGCTAGTTCGTTTTTTTATGATCCACTATTCACATCATATTATAACCATGTGCTATTCACCCTCTCTGGTTTCTCTGAAAGTAGCTTCATTTTTTGTCATGAAAATGCGGGCCTGGCAGAATAACGTATTAGCCTCTGTTTTCACTAACAGACCGTTTGATCGATCTGATAGTATGATAAAAAAGTCAGCCTTGAGATACAACAATACCAATGCCAACCGCTCCTCCACTTCAACTAATCCAATCTTGATGATGTGCAATCACAATGTTATCAGGATTAAGCGGATTCGCAGCCATATCAGGCTCTGATTCGGTATGGCTCTGGCCCTGGCCCTGGCCCTTTAGAGGTGGACGGACCAGTGGGCGGAGTGCTCGCATGAGCGGTTTCAATAAATTCTTTCAATGACTCAGTTAACGTTGCTGAGTATTGATTGGATCTTGATTCTTTTTCTAATTGATCGCGTGTAATTTGTAGGGCAATGAAAGACCCTTTGTCATAGCATTGATGATCTAAGTACGCGAGTAGCATTGCTGTAGGATTTGAATAGGCCCGAAGATTGATTACTTTAGGGGTGGAAACGTCCACACCCATCTCAAAAAGTTTATTGTTGTTGTTAAATAGTATTTATTCTGCAATTTCGCTTTACGAGTATGAATTGACTTCGAATAAGATCTCTTGTATCGTGGTACACGTGATACAGTATGAAAATATATCTTTTTTAATAATAAGGAAAATCTCCTATGAAAAAATCACTTTTTGCAGCGTTAGCTGTGTCTTCTGTACTTGCTTGTACGTCTGCTTTGGCAGTGACTGATGGTGTTTACGGTGAAGTTGGTATCGGTGCGGCATGGATCGATCTGGATTCTCACAATTTTCACACCAACTCAGATAACATGTTACATCTCAAAGGCGGTCTAGGTTTCCGGTCTCATTTTAGCCAAAACACACCCGTGTTTTGGGGGGTTGATACTCACATAAACAACTATAACCATGATCGCGATGGTTATAGCGCAGATGCTGGCTTAATGATTGGTGGTGACTTTAGTCAATACGTGAGCTTGTATGCGAAATTAGGTGGTGAATATTTCTTCAGCGCCGATGACAATGAGCTTCGCCCACGTGCCGCAATTGGTGTGAATTATAACATCACTAGACAAGTAGCATTGAACCTTGAAATTGCAGCAACACACTTATCGGGTGATCATGATACGAATGTATTCCTATCAAGTGCTGCTGGTGGTTTGCAATTTAATTTCTAGTTGTTTTTTTTGAACGTATCACAATTTTTTGAGCGAGTGATAAGTATTGCTCGCTCAATTCAAATTAATAAGTTCAAGTCTTCAGTCTAACGTATATACTGCTCTTTTTTGCCTCTCTAATAAAAGCGATTAACTTCATCTCTCGTCCGCAGCCTTCACACTTTAATGGATCCACCTCATACTCATTCTTGCACTCGGAAAATCTGAGTCTAATACCTGCCATAAGTTGAGGGATTTTGGTTAAATCATCCGGTATCTAACATAATATGTAAGATACCGGATGATTTCGCTACATTTTGAACATCAACACCCTAAAAG
>JBGSSQ010000201.1:0-2385 GCA_041736975.1 Gammaproteobacteria bacterium | reverse complement strand
CATTGACATACTTGACCGTTGCTTAGAACTATTTAGTCCAGGTGGCTTCCAAAGTTCGAATACTGAATGTATGCTTATTTCAAGCTATCAATACTTAGGAGAGTAACATTGAACCAACATACCGTGGATTATATTCTTGAGCAAATTGCAGCAGCAGGTAATGTAAGAGCAAAAAAAATGTTTGGTGGGTATTGTGTATACTGCAATGAAAAAGTCGTCGCTTTAGCATGTGATGATGAGCTTTTTGTGAAAAAAACCGCAGCTGGTGAATCCTATCTTGGGAAATGCCCCGAGAAACCGCCCTACCCAGGAGCTAAACCCTATTTTTTTATTTCGGGTGACCTATGGGAAGATGGAGAATGGTTATCACAATTAATTAAAATTACCGTTGATGAACTTCCAATAGCCAAGAAAAAATAGGCAATTGAGCCAGTCGCTCGCAGCTTGACATTCACATGGATTAATGCCAAAATTCGTTAAATACAACCACCTAGGAACTAGACATGATTGAAAATAAAAAAGATGAAACAACAGACAACCAAGCGGTATATGCCCACAATATCAACACATTAATTAGCGCCCATTATCCCAAGGTTAATGCGCTAAACCAAAAGACTAAAGATCTTATCATTGCACAACTCCTTTGAGCGCAGCAAAATAGCCAATTCACCCCTCAGGCCAATACCCTGTATAATCCGAACACTAAATTCAATCAATATCTACATATTGAAACCTTTAGAGCGCTAACCAGAATCGAACAGCTATTATTGCTTAATGACACCGAGCAAGATCATTACGCTCAGTTTGTTCAACATCAAGAAGAGGCGGTTCGTTTAAAGCCCGGCAGCTATAAGCAGCTTAAACAACTTCTTCAGGTTACCGAGGCAGAAAAGGAAGCGCTTATTCGTGCGACATTAATAGCATCAGTTCCTCTTTCCCCACCGGCAAAAGAATACCTGCGTAAGCATCATCCTGATACACAGTACCCATACGACAGCGTACAGTTCAGTGGCTTTACAGTAACTCGCTACCCAGAAATGTATACGGCTTTTCAAAATACCAACACTGAAATACAACAGCTCATTCGATATTGTTTTCCTGATGACAAACGTCATTGGCGACATATGTTTTACCTTGAGAATTATGCTGCCTTCGACGCACTACACATAGCAAAACCTCAAGGCATAGAAAATCGCTTTTGGGAATTATATTGGCTAGTAAACGCCCTTGGCATGAATGGCCATATTCATAATAACAGTGCTGTCTTTTATAATCAGTCTGTACATGACAGAGCCATGTGGTTGCAACAAGCCATGAACACAAACACCTCCACTGTGGCCGATCAGTATTCAACTATGATCTTATCGGAATTAGATATTAAAAGCGACGCAGACACAGCATTACTTTTATCAAGAATTCTAACCATGACAAACCGCATCAGCAACAGTGATGCAGGAACACTCCTAGATGCTTTACACCGTATGCCTGAACATAAGACAATTGTATCAACGCATAGAATGGCTTTTGAAGGCAAAGAGCTCAGTGTCACTTACCTACCTGGCATGCTGGGTAATCTTTGGGCGCTTACTCATAAGGAAACAGATCTCATCGCAGGAATGCACCTCTATAGCCAACTGGCACAGATGCCCACTAAGGGCTCTAACCCACTCAGCTTTAGGCTAGTCACCAAAGACGTTTTAGTTCAGTTGCTAGAAGCGAATTTTGATCCTAAGGCAGTCAAGCTAAATGATTCTGGGGAGATTGTATTTAATGCATCTTATAGCAAAACAATAATTTCACACCACTCCACAGTGAAATCACCCTCAATATAACCAAACACAGAGGCACACCCTTAGTTTTGCAATGCAGACTTTACAAAACTAGCGCTATAGAGTGAAATATAAAGCATGCTTTACAAATAACTGGTTTTTGTTGAAAATGTGGCTTGTAAGTGAAATGCCGCCCGAAGGCAATGTTAGATCTGGCACCATATCCCCAATTCAAAAACTACAGTTTTGATGGTCAACCCGGAAGCTCTGTATCCCAAACATAATAAGTGGATGCCATGGTTATTCAGCTAGTGGCACTGAAACATCAGCGAATTGTTTAAAAGAAAACTGCATGTTACACTTACAAAGTAAGCAAGCCATTAAACGCTGAAAACAGCGAGTTTTAAGGTGGGTGTCCAGATTCTAGTTAGCTAGACACTGATCAATATTCCAATACAAGCCAAGGGTGGGCTATGCGAAATCTACACAGCTCTGAGAGTGATTATTCCGATGACTCGGACATCTCTATAGCCGAAAGAATCTATGCGCATATCATAGATAACGAAGAAGAAGAGGCTATTGAGCTAATTGATAGCCTCGATGATATTAATTTATG
>JBGSSQ010000436.1:0-6648 GCA_041736975.1 Gammaproteobacteria bacterium | reverse complement strand
GCTACACTAGGCAGTGAGAAACTAGGCACCCGCTGGCCGATTAAGGCGGAAGGAACCTCTCGAGGATCTGACCCCAAACCCTTATAAAAAAACAAGACGAGCACCAAAAACACCACCAAGGGAATAGCAAAGCGAGTGAGTCTAAATAAACGAATCATGCCACTTTCCTCACTCGCCGACGCGCATAAGCCGCGATAAGACCTCCCAGCATCATCATTACACCACCACCCCAAATCCAGCGGATGAATGGTTTGACATAAAGGCGTAGTGACCAGCTACCATCGCCCATAGGACGCCCCAGTACCGCATAGACATCTCGCCAGACCGTAGTATGAATGGCACTACGTGGTTGAGCATTGTTTTGAACTGGGTAAAAGCGAATTTCGGGCTTTAGTGTAGTGATAAGCTGTCCAGCTTGATTCACCTGGACAAGCGCCTGAGTAGCTTCGAAATTAGGGCCTTTGAACGTGTGTATTTGCTCTAAGGTGAACTGAAAAGCCCCTAAAGTGACACTTTCGTTCACACTCAGTCGTACCTCTCGTTGTGAACCCAATGCACTGGTCAGCAAAATACCCGCTATGGTGACAGCCACGCCTATATGGGCCAAAGTCATGCCCACATAGCCAGGGGTCACTCGTCGCAATGCTCGCTTACCTGTGGCTCCTCGGACTACCCACCCCTGTAGTGTTGCCAAAACAATCCAAAATGATAACGCTAGACCAATCACAACTGTCCATACCCATTGACCTAACAGCATTCTAGGGATTAGCGCTCCCAGCAATAAAGACAATAAAAACGTCCAACGTAAACGTTGCCCAATGATTTCCAAGGGTTGTGCCTGCCAATGAAACAAGGGCCCTAACCCAATCAAAAAAAGCAAAGGCATTAAAATAGGCCACAGTACCGTATTAAAATAGGGGGGCCCCACTGATAGCTTGCCTAAACCCAAGCCATCTATAAGCAACGGATACAAAGTACCCAGTAACACCGTTAATACAATGGCCGTTAACAGCACATTGCCTGACAAAATAAGGGTTTCCCTAGACCAGATCGTAAAGGTGCCTTCATTACGAATTGACTGCCCACGCCAGGCATACAGCAGCAAAGATCCACCAATGACCAGCGTTAAAAATAATAAAATAAACCCGCCGCGGGCGCTATCTACAGCAAAAGCATGCACTGATACCAAAACACCAGAACGCACTAAAAATGTGCCAATTAAGCTCAACGAAAAAGCACCTATAGCCAGCAAAGCTGTCCACGCCTTGAAGGTATTACGCCTTGCTGACACCATTAAGGAGTGAATCAAGGCGGTGCCTGCCAACCAGGGCATTAACGAAGCATTTTCCACAGGATCCCAAAACCAATAACCACCCCAACCCAATACCCTATAGGCCCAAGCACTGCCTAAAGTAACGCCCAAGGTGAGAAAGCTCCATGCTAATAATGTCCAGGGTCGTGTCCACGCGGCCCAACTTGCATCCAAGCCCCCCCGCCACAATGCGGCAATGGCAAAAGCAAAGGCCACTGAAAAACCGACATAGCCTAAGTAAAGCATTGGCGGATGAGAAACCAATCCAGGATCCTGCAGCAACGAATTGAGGTCACGGCCATCGGTTGGTGGAATAGGTAATAGACGTGCAAAGGGATTTGAGGTCATCAAAATTAAGAGATAAAAACCTATAGCGACGAGGGCCAATACTATCAACACCCGCACCACAAAATCCAAGGGTAGCTCGCGGCTAAAGCGAGCCACAGCCGCCATCCAAAGTCCCAGCAGCGTCACCCAGAGCAATAACGAGCCCTCATGACTACCCCAGACCGCGCAAAATTGGTAAATCTTAGGCAAATGGCTATTGGAATTTTGAGCTACATAGGCAACACTAAAATCATTTAGCATAAAGCTAACTGCCAACCCAGCAAAACTAACACAAAGCACCAAACCTTGAGCATAGGCGGCTCGACGTGCTAGGTTTTGCCAATCTTCTCGCTGAGTCCAAAGACCCAGTCCTGGCAATATTACCTGCACAAGGGCGACCACCAGGCCTAAAATTAATGCAAAATGACCAATCTCGGGAATCATGCGCTGGTATCCTGATTGTTTGAGGTAGGATTAGACACTGAGTTTATCGATGGTGGTCTATATTTTTCATCGTGTTTAGCCAAAACTTGGTTAGCCACAAATTCTCCCTCAGCGTTTAAACGCCCTTGAACGACCAACCCTTGCCCTTCGCGGAAAAGTGCTGGCAAAATCCCTTGGTAATGCACCCAAATCGCCTTATTATAATCAGTGAGCTGAAAGTGCACACCCAACCCTGTTTTATCGTGCCGCACACTTCCCTTTTCTACCATTCCACCCATGCGGAACTGAGGCAGTTGTTGCATTTTGGCAATCACAACCTGACTGGGCGTAAAATACAAGTTGATATTATTGCTCAGCGCATACAGTACTAAACCAGCTGCCACTGACAGGCCCAGCACCATCAAACTAATGGTCAGTAGACGACGTTTACGGAGTGGATTCATCGGTGTTTTTCTGTAATCGCTGTTTATATTGACGCCGTGTCAGGAAAACCCCTAATGAAAAACTCATTATTAGAGCACCATAGGCTCCCCACACGAAGAAGCCATAGCCGCCCATGCTAAGAAATTCGTGCCATGAATTGAAACAGGCTTGCATTTCAGACCTCTTTTTCAGTGGTTAGTGGAATGACCATCAGCTGATGCACCCATTGAGATCGTCGCTCACGGTGTAATAGCTCATTGCGCGCTCTCATTAGCATTAACGCAGCGAAATAGGCACCAAAAGCGACTATCATCGCCAATAGTGGCACCAACATTGGCAAATCAATGGTTGGTGCACCCATGCGCAGCAAAGTCGATTGTTGATGCAAGGTATTCCACCAATACACCGAATAATGAATGATAGGTAGATCAATCACACCCACTAAGGCCAAAATACTACAAGCCTTAGCCGCGCGATCTTGGTCCGGAATCCCTGTGCGCAAGGCAATAAGACCAAAATAGAGAAACAACAAAATTAATTCAGAGGTTAATCGCGCATCCCATATCCACCAGGTGCCCCACATGGGTTTGCCCCATAAAGCCCCAGTCAGCAGCGCCAAACCGGCAAATAAAGCACCAAGGGGAGCGCTTACCGTGGCGATAACATCCGCTAATTTAATGCGCCACACTAAATTCACCAGGGCACAACTGGCAATCAATAAGTATATTCCTAGCGATAACATCGCGCTGGGCACATGCACAAACATAATTCTATAAGCATGACCTTGCTGGTAATCACTGGGAGCAAACACTAAACCATCCAGCAAGCCAACAGCAAACGCCACAGCAAATAAGCTCCAAACCCAGGGGAGACAATAGCCACTAACTCTATAGAACTCTCTTGGAGACGCTAATTTTTTCACACAACACCCTCCCAATAAACTTTTCAAAATAGCTTTATGACAAACCAATTCTCACTGCAGCAGCCGTTGCCCAAGGTACAAATGTCACTGCTAATACCAACATAGCCGCCAAGAAAAAAAACGGTGCGATGACCGGAAATCCCAACGTGGCCGTCATCACACTGCTAGTACCAAAAATGAGTACCGGCACGTAAAGTGGTAACACCAGTAGCGTCAGTAACAGACCCGCATTACGAAGTCCCAAGGTTAGACCAACCCCTGCGGCGCCAATGAAACTTAAAATAGGCGTTCCCAATAACAAACTCAACACCAGCGCCCCAATCCCCTGCCACGATAGATACAGCATTTTTCCAAGTATAGGAGCCAGTAGGGTTAGAGGTAGTCCAGTCACCAACCAATGAGCCCACACTTTCGCGAAAATTAATCCCGGCAAGGAAACCGGGCACAATAGTGACTGCTCAAGAAAGCCGTCAGCATGATCTTGACGTAATAAACCGTTCAGTGCCATAAGTGCCGATAATAAGGCCGCCACCCAAAGTATGGCCGGTGCCATAGCTTGTAGTAGTGCAGGATCTACACTCAAAGCCATCGGAAACAAAGCCACCACCATAATGAAAAATATCACGGGCAATAACAGCTCCGCTCTACTGCGAAAGCAGGCCACTAAATCATAATGCCAAAATTGTCGTAGCATAAAATTCCCCTTTAAATGGCTAAGGTCTGGATCGACAAGGCACTTAATGATATTGGCTGGTGTGAGGTTAATACCACTACACCACCCTCATTGACGTGCTCTGTCAAAACAGCCTCCAAGATTTGAATGCCTTCTCGATCAACAGCGGTAAAAGGCTCATCCAATAACCATAAAGGACAATTTTTTGCAAGCAAGCGCGCCAAAGCAACCCGCTGCTTTTGCCCAGCCGAAAGGGTATCACAAAGCTGATTCTTTAAGCTCAAAACGCCCAATCTTTCTAGCGCCCATTCAGTACGATCTGCCGACTGCCCCTTCATAAGAAATAAGTTGATATTCTCAGCCACCGATAAGCGATCCTTCAGACCCAGCTTGTGCCCCAAATAGCCCACAGATTGATGAAACTGAATAGGATCAGCAGTGCTCAAACGGCCTTGCCAATAAACCTCACCCTCTGCAGGCTCTAGCAAACCACATAAACTTCGCAATAAACTTGATTTTCCTACACCGTTCGCGCCGTGAACATGCATGACTTCACCAGGTTTGCAGGTAAAATCAATGCCACGAAAAAGCAGCCTATCATTACGCAGGCATGTCAATTTCTTGACGCTCAGCCCTTGATCAAGAAAGTCTACCATCTGGCTCTCCGACTCACACCGCCCGGTTTTTCATTTCTGCCGATATTCCACTTAACAAAACCCATCATGCAACACCTTCAGAGAGTTGTTGAATAGACAAACTTCCCAAATAAGCGCGAAATTCTTCACCGACCTCCGGATGACGTAAGGCATAATTCACCATGGCCTGCAAATATCCCACTTTACTGCCACAATCATAACGCACACCCGCAAATTGGTAAGCAAACACATCCTCTTCCTTAAGCAGACGAGAAATGGCATCTGTCAGCTGAATTTCACCACCGGCACCACGTCCAATTTGAGATAGATGCTCAAAAATCTTAGGCGTTAAAATATAGCGACCAACGGCGGCTAAATTCGAAGGAGCATTTTCTGGTGAAGGTTTTTCTATGATATCTCGCAAGCAACCAGTGCTAGGATCACGCTCATCCAGCGCCATAATACCGTACTTGTGCGTTTCATCAGGTGCTACTCGTTGTGCAGCAATGACGCTGCTTGCAGTACTCTGGTACATATCGACCATACGCTGCAAACAATAGTCTTCACCACAATCAATCAAATCATCGGCCAACAGAACTGCAAACGGTTCATCACCCACAATTGACTGAGCACACAACACTGCATGCCCCAACCCCAAAGGATTAGCCTGACGCACATACGCACAGCTCACACCCGGCGGCAAAATATCCCTAACGATGGATAGCATGTCTAGCTTTCCACGCTCTTCCAGTTTTGATTCCAATTCGTAATTAGAATCAAAATGATCTTCAATGGCACGTTTACTGGAGCTGGTCACAAAAATCAATTGGGTAATTCCTGCCGCCACTGCTTCTTCAACAGCATACTGGATCAGGGGTTTATCGACTATAGGAAGCATTTCTTTAGGGTTAGCTTTGGTCGCAGGCAAAAAACGAGTCCCCATACCGGCCACTGGGAATACTGCCTTGGTGATTTTTTTCAACATGATTGAGCCTTATACGATAGAAGTGTGAGGCGTATGGTAAGCCAAAAGGCGCTTCACCACAACTGATACTCAACCGTCAGCTAAAGATCTAATCGCCCTCTAGGCCTTGAATAGCTCGGACAGTGCTCCAATGATGACAAGCCGGGCATTGCCAATAGAGCTGATTACCGGCAAATCCACAGTGCCCACATCGATAAACCGGTTTTCGGGTAAGCAGTTGAGAGACTAGGTTGTTGAGTAGTTCAAGTTTGTCTTTGGTGTCCCCTACCGTGTTGCCTAGATAAAGATGAATCAAGCGATTCAAACCACGCAGTGATGGATGATGACGGATTTGTTCGGTAACAAACTCTATGGCGGGCCTATCACCTTCTCGCTCGCGAATCAGGTCTGACAGAGCCAATATCACAGAAATACGGGGGTGCTCTTCTATGCACTCCCAAAGATAATCAAATAACGACTGCTCTTGATCGAGGTGATTGTAGCATTGCCTTATTGGCTCAATGGTTTCAGCGATGTAATCTGGATCGTTAGCTTTCACCAACTTGAGCTGCTTCAGCGCTGTTTTGTACTGACGTTGAGCTAGTGCAATATCGGCCACCGCTAAGCTCGCTCTCACGCAATGCTTGTTGGTTCTAAGGGCCATTTTCAGATGGCTAAGCGCCACGTCTCTATCGCCATCGGCTAACTCTTTGGCGGCTAATTCACAATAATAATGCGCGATATTCACATGCATAGGTTGTGGTGTCATCACCTGTAATTTATTCGCTGTTTGCATGGCCTTGTGCCATTCTTTTTCCTGTTCGTAAATAGACAGCAAGTAATTTAAGCTACGCTTAACTTCACCACCAATCGATACTAACTCTAAAAACAAACGTTCTGCACGATCAAGAACCCCCGCTTTCAGATAATCTTGACCTAATTCCAGCA
>JBGSSQ010000117.1:0-1731 GCA_041736975.1 Gammaproteobacteria bacterium | reverse complement strand
TCAGCGGTATGTAAGCCAATACGGTTATTAAATAGGAATTGATTGTTCACAGCTCTGTCGATATTTACTTCCTTCAAGTGGTCGCGAATTGCGAGTGCAGAAGTAACAGCACGAAATGGGTGTTGCGTATCTATAAGTGGCGCATTGAAAAAAGCAAAAAGCCCATCACCAGTATACTGAACTATCGTCCCTTCATGTGAATGAATTGCACTAGTAAGTATATCTAAATATTCCGCTAAATGTTCGACTACTTCTGTAGGTGGTAGCGACTCACTATAGGCAGAGAATTTTTCTAGGTCGGAAAAATGCATTGTCAGTTGCCGCATTTCACCGCCAAGTTTTATATCACTACCGCTTGCAAGAATTTTTCTAACTTCCTCATGCGGCACATATCTCGAAAACGATCGTAACCCAGCTTTCATTCGAACAACTGCGTCTCCGATAACAGTAATTTCCTTAATGAGCGAGGTGGGAGGCGACTCATTTGATATCCTAAAATGCGCAACTTCTTCTAAATCCAAGCTGATCTTACGAAGCGGTGTTGAAATTCTATCTGAAATAAAAAATCCAACCATAAGCGCTGCTGCCAGAGCTAAAAGCCCGATCAACATGGTCATATAGGTATTTTGTGTGACAAGCCCTAAGTACGTACTCTCAGGCATAACAACAGCAATTGACCAAAGTAGCGAACCGCTACGTATATAAGGGTAGAAGGTCACCGAGTAGGGTTTACCCTCATTTGTAGAAGAAACAACACTCGTTCCAGCCGCTACCAGCTCAAGTTCTTGCTCAAGTTTATGATGGGCCGCATTAAGTGCGAGCGCTGAATTGTTGTTTTCATCATTTACGCTGCTCGCCACGAGAGAACCATCACGCAGAAGTACAAATATCTCTACTTCTGAGTCTTTGCGTACCGACTTTAAGTACTGGGAAAGACGATCTAAAGAAATAGCAAGCGACATCACCCCTTTCAAACTTTTATCAGGATTGTAAATTGAAAGGCTTGCTGAAATACCTCGCTGTCCTCCGCTAAAAAACTTATAGGGCTTGGTCCAAACAAACCCCTTATCAACAGCAAGGGTATACCAATCTCTTATACGGGGATCATATGGTGGTGTCGCAGGTTGCGGAAGCTTTGACATAGCTTCTTTATCATTTAACAGCCACTCAAATTCATGACCAGAATCTACGCGTGGATCGGTTCGGTTAACTATTAGACGTCCAGTTTCATCTCTTTTAATAGCAATATAGTGGCCAGTTTTTTGTTCTCCATAATTGAGATACGTAAGCTCAGGATATGTCTTCATCTGGCTCGTTAGCTCATGAATTAAGCCTTTCTCATCATCGTTAATATCAGGATCGAGCCGATCGGGAATGTCGATTGAAGATAATAATGGAAAAGCAGACTGAACTACAGCATCAATTCCTTTTGCCGTACCTTCAGACACTGCTTGAAGATACTGGTCACGTAGATCTTCAACAGATTGCTTTGTGAAATAATACCCAAGTCCTCCAATTGCAATCACGGTAGCCACCAGCAGAGTAGCAATAATTGACAATATTGTGATACGCAAACTCATAGCAATTCAGTATTGTACCTGAGTATGTTTGGATATTTATCCGTTCATTGATTCTAATTCTACTTGGAAAAATAATCCGAAGTAAATCCCAGAAAACATTTAAATCTGACTACATATTTGAGTTACAAAGATAGTTCGCATCACGTTTGTC
>JBGSSQ010000012.1:0-3301 GCA_041736975.1 Gammaproteobacteria bacterium | reverse complement strand
TTGGGTAAGCCAATTTCAACGATTTCGGCTCCGAGGGTTTTGAGCTCGGCAATGCCAGCTTGTATCAGGGTGGCGACTTCATTATCTAATCCGCTAGCAAAATGTTCTTTGGCAACGCCGACTTTGAGTCCAGTCAGTGGTTTATTGAGTTCTGTGGTATAATCGGGCACCGCGCGATTAACGCAGGTGGAGTCTTTTGCATCGTGACCTGCCATTACATTTAATAATATGGCGGCATCTTCAGCGGTTTGGGTAAAAGGCCCGCCTTGGTCTAAGCTGGAAGCAAAGGCGATCATGCCATAGCGCGATACTCGGCCGTAGGTGGGCTTAATGCCGGTGACATTGCACATGGCAGCGGGTTGACGAATAGAGCCGCCGGTATCGGTTCCTGTGGCTGCGGGCGCTAGGCGTGCTGCGACGGCAGCGGCAGATCCACCTGAGGAGCCTCCGGGAATACGAGTTAAATCCCAGGGGTTTTTAACGGGTCCGTAAAAGCTATTTTCACTGGATGATCCCATGGCGAATTCGTCCATGTTGGTTTTGCCCAGCATGACCATGCCTGCGTCATTGAATTTTGTGGTCACCGTTGCATCGTAGGGTGCGATAAAGTTATCCAGCATTTTGGAACCGCAGGTGGTTTTAACACCGTCGGTGCAAAAGATATCCTTATGGGCATAGGGCACACCTGTGAGTGGGCCAGCATTTCCCTGGGCCCTTCTTTGATCCGCAGCTTTCGCTGACTCGAGGGCGGATGTTGCGCACACAGTAATGAAAGTGTTTAGCCCATTGTCGTGCGCGGCTATACGATCGAGGAAGCACTGTGTTAGCTCAACACTTGAATAGGTCTTGGCTGCAAGATCTTGTGTAATTTGTGCAAGGGTTTTGTGGGCTATGGTCATGGCAGTCCTTATGATACCAGGGTTTCGTCTTTTCGGTCTTCGATGACTTTGGGAACGAGATAGAGTCCATTTTCTGTGGCTGGTGCGCAACGTTGCATTTTTTCGCGTTCGTTGTGCTCGGTGACTTTGTCTTCACGTAGCGGTTGGCTGATTTCTTGGGGATGCGCCATGGGGAGTACACCGTCGGTATTCACTGTGCTCATTTGGTCAACCAGTTCTAGTATGGTGGTTAAATTTTTCACATGGGAGGGTATTTCTTCGGGGCTTAGGGCAATTCTGGCCAGATGTGCCACGTTGTTTACGTCCTTTTCTGTTAAAGCCATATGCAGTAAACTCCAGTGTAAAAGTAGGGCTAATTACAGGTCATCACTAAAAACTCAGAGTGATATCTAATGATAAACCATCAACTCGAAGTTAAAGAAGCATTGTAGCGCCTTTCTGTAAAAAATAATACCAAGAGAGCGCCTCACGTCATTGCGTGTACTGCGCTCGCCAAGATGGGGGGCTGAAATAATCTGGCATTGCCCCTTGGCTAAGTTGGTTTTTTCCGTTAAAGTTAGGCTATCCAAAATCGGATCTATAGAATGTAAGAGGCTTGAAGATGTTCAAAAAACTGCGCGGAAGATTTTCGAACGATTTATCGATCGACCTTGGTACGGCAAATACCCTGATTTATTTACCTGGCGAAGGTATTGTCCTTAACGAGCCTTCGGTGGTGGCTATACGTCGTGGCGACCCAAATAATGCAAATGGCAGCGTGGTTGTTGCTGTTGGTCTTGAAGCCAAGCGTATGTTGGGGCGAACTCCGGGCAATATCACGGCTACTAGACCGCTAAAAGACGGTGTGATCGCAGATTTTCATATTACTGAGAAAATGTTGCAGCATTTCATTAGCAAGGTTCATCAAAACCGCTTTATGAAGCCTAGCCCTCGCGTGTTGATCTGTGTGCCTTGTGGTTCAACCCAAGTTGAGCGTCGTGCTATTCGTGAGTCTGCTATGGGCGCCGGTGCACGTGAAGTTTATTTGATTGAAGAACCTATGGCTGCGGCCATGGGTGCTGGCTTACCGGTAGAAGAGGCAACAGGCTCTATGGTCGTTGATATCGGTGGTGGTACCACCGAAGTGGCGATTATTTCTCTGAGCGGCATTGTTTATGCGGCTTCAGTGCGTATCGGTGGTGACCGTTTTGATGAAGCTATTGTTAGCTATGTACGTCGTAACTACGGCACTTTAATTGGTGAGACCACTGCAGAGCGCATTAAACACGAGTTAGGCGCGGCATTCCCCAGTACTGAAGTGCATGAAATTGATGTGCGAGGACGTAATTTGGCCGAAGGTGTACCGCGTAGTTTCACGCTCAATAGCAACGAAATCCTTGAAGCCTTGCAAGAGCCCTTGTCTGGCATTATCGGCGCAGTTCGTGGCGCATTAGAACAGGCTCCGCCAGAGTTAGCCTCTGATATAGCCGAAGTGGGCATTGTGCTCACTGGTGGTGGCGCTTTGTTGAAAGACTTGGATCGATTATTGATGGAAGAGACTGGTTTGCCTGTTATTGTCGCTGAAGATCCATTGACTTGTGTGGCGCGTGGCGGTGGTCGTGCCTTAGAAATCATGGATAAAGAAGCTCACGGGTTCCTCTCCAGCGATTAGTAGTAGAGGAGTAGCGTTATCAAGGTTTTATTTAAACGTGATTCGCTGCTGAGTCTGCGCCTAGCTGTTTTTGTGGTGGCCTCTCTTGGTTTGATGGTTGTTGATCATCAGTACCATTATTTGGCCCAAGCCCGATCGGTATTAACTTCTGTTATTTCACCTATTCGTATTATGGTCGATGCACCGGCGCGCTTAATCAATTGGCTAGAAATCAATGTGACTCAACAACACAACCTGGTCACCGAAAATGCGGAGTTGCGTGCAGAACAGTTGATGTTGCGAGCAAAATTACAAAGTATGGTGGCGTTGCGACAAGAAAACGATCAACTGCGTGCACTGCTTCGGTCTTCAACTAAAGTTAGCGGTAAAGTGCTGGTTGCCCAGCTGTTGGCCGTTGATCTTGCTCCCTTCACTCATCAGGTAGTACTCAATAAAGGTGAAGGCGATAAAGTGTTTGTAGGGCAAGCGGTGCTGGATGCTTATGGTGTGATGGGGCAGGTCATCGAAGTCAGTCGAGGCAGCTGTAGGGTTTTATTGATTTCTGATTCACGCAGTGCCGTTCCCGTTCAAAGCACACGCACTGGAAACCGTGCTATAGCGGCAGGGCAGGGTGTTACCAACGATTTACAACTGCTTTTTGTGCCGGATACGGCGGATTTCAATGTGGGTGATCTGCTGGAAACATCGGGTCTTGGCAAGCATTTTCCTGCTTCGTACCCCGTGGGTGTAGTTTCCGAGGTCAAACACAAAG
>JBGSSQ010000448.1:0-4781 GCA_041736975.1 Gammaproteobacteria bacterium | reverse complement strand
TCAAGTTCTTTTATCAGGCTAACCCACCCAGCCTTATTGGTGGCATGCAAATATTCAACAAAAGAGAGTGGGTGTATGTGTCGAATAGTAACTTTGCCCACAGGAAAGCCTTTATTACTGTTTAGTTTTACACCTAATAATGAACCCGCTACTGCCACATGATATTCAGGTGCGTCTTCACAAAAATATTTAAGCGAAGCTAATGCTCCATCACATTCCTGTATTTCATCGAAGCAGATTAAGCTGTTTTCTGGGTTTATTTGTTCTTGAAAATAAATTGATAGTTTCTTGAGAATAGATTCGGCACTGATGTTGTCTTCGAATAGGGTGCATGCACTAGGTGTTTCATCAAAGTTTAAATAATAAAAATGCTCGTATTCTTCCTTGCCCAATTTTTTAAGGAGATAAGTTTTGCCCACCTGCCGAGCGCCTTCAAGCATCAGAGGTTTGCGGCCTGAAGTGTGTTTCCAAGCGACTAAGTTTTGGTAAATGAATCGTTCCATAAAGCTAAGATTAGCCGATCTGAACTTAGAAGGCAAGTTTTATGTGCTCATTTCGTGATGATAACCACATTATATGCGCTGAAAATGTGATTTACCTCACGATTTTGGCGCATATAATGTGATGCCAGACGAGGTGGATGCGTTTCTCAGAAACTAGGGCGTAGTATCTTGAGTCTTACTGACATTATATGGCAAGATCAAATAAAATAACCCGTAAGAATTAATTAAAAACGGCAACAAACACCCAGATCCCCAACTCAAGTTCTGACCATTTTGCCGTCAGACGTTAAAATAGTCAGCAGGAATAAATTACGTTACATTGCTCCTGATCTTGTTAAGCTCTGCTTTGAAGCCAATAAAATGACGTTTGTCTCAGGGCCAAGACAGGTTGGCAAGATTGTCAAACAACGTTGTGGCGCTGAGAATCGGTGGAGGTGTAAATTTAATCGCGAACCAAAGCACTGGATAAAAGTTTTTTGCGTCTGTAGCACGCTAATTGTCCAAAAAAGTGTTCACTCAGCTGAGTGGAGAGATTAGCCCTTCTCTGCTATCCTTACCTCTGGAATACAAGGACCACAACCCCCTGCTACTCAGGTAAGGCGCAATGGAGATGCGGAAAAAATGACTACGGTATCACGGAAACTCAGGGGATCTTTTGAAGGTGCTTTAGCTGGTGGCGGTGACCCCGCGTCATCTCCACTCTATGTTTTTGGTCCGTTTCTGAAGTTGATTGTTGCAGGTGGCGTCGCCTCAGTAACTTTCGGTGCTTCTGTTTGGTTGGCGGTGCTGACCGTCATCACCATTTCATCGGTCTACAAATTAGTCATGAGCTGGATTATTGATGGCAGTGGTGGAACCGGGTTGTGTGAGGAGGAATTTGGCAGCTGGGCGGTTAAAATTAATGCTGGGATCACCGTCATTGAATACACATTAACCTTCCTTGTTAGCGTTGCCGCTCTTGTCACTTTTACTGCAGATCGCTTTACTGAGTGGTTTGCCAGCTCAAATGCACAATCAAATCGTCTCCTTCTTGCTCTTAGTATGAGCGCTTTAATTGGTTTGGGTGTCAACTTTGGGCCACGCATTTCAGCAAAAATCTTTGGCCCTGCGACACTGGGGGTTCTTTTTCTTTTGTGGTTTATGATGGCTGCGACCATTTGGAAGCTTGGCCTACATTTCCCCTCGCTGCACCTTAGTGCATTTAATTTTGAGCATCTCAATTATACCTTGGGAGGCTATGCGCGTATTTTGGCCTTAATGACAGGTATTGAAGTCTTTGCCAACCTTGTTCCTGCCTATCAGGGGTCTGCTCGCCAACGTTCCAAGCAAGCCTTTGGCTCCCTTATAATTATTATGGCGACGACCTCTTTAACGATGCTCATTGTCGGGCCAGCCATTTTACAATTGGCAGATCCTAGTAACGCAGAGGTTTCTGTTTTTACTCAAACAATGGATGCTCTCTTGCCCATGCCGCTGGCTTATTGTGGCACGCTTCTTGGTATTATGGTGTTGTTCTCCGCTGCGGCAGCCAGCCTGCAAGGAATCCAAAATTTGTCGCTGGGACTTCGATATAGACACTACATTCCTGCACGAGCGGGTTCGCTAAATCGCTTTGGTGTGGCGGATAAGCCCTCTTGGATCATCGTGTTAATTTGTCTATGCTGTTTCTTGATATTTGGCACACATGAAGAAACTTATTTAGCACTCTATGCCGCTGGCGTGTTTATATTACTGAGTCTGACAAGCTGGGCCGCCGTTAAGCGATTATTTCATCAGCTAAAACAGCAAAAGACATCGCAGACACGCTTCTATCTAATAGGCAGTATAGTTGCTGCTATGTTAACAACATTAGCTACCATTGTGATTCTTGAAGAACGCTTTATGGAGGGGGCTTGGATTTACTTTTTATTAATCCCACTATTCTATATGTTTTTTGGATTGATCAGATCTCACCTCGGCAAACCCGAAGTTATCTCCGAGCGTATCGGTATGGCGATTTCATCCAGTACCTTACCTCAACTCGGCAACATTCAATTTTATGATGAGGGCATTTATTTTAAAAATATTCTGGTTCCATTAGATCAATCGCCGGCCGCTGAATTTGCATTGTCTTGCGCGCAGACTGTTGCGAGAAATTATGCTGGCTCAATAAACCTTTTGACAGTTTGTGAAATGGAAACAACTATCAGTGATCCGTCCCGAATTGTATTGCCAGACGCTGTGCTAAATTCTGCCAGGGAATATTTAGAGGATGTTAAAGCAGATCTTATGGAGGCAGAATATCGAACCACTATCACTATACGCAAGGGTGACCCGGTGGAAGAAATTGTACGCGCTGCAAATCGCGACACAGATTTAATGATCATGACAACCCAAGGTAAGACTATTGCGCATTTATGGGGTGCTGCAGCCATTACTAAAGAGGTTATTCATCACACTACGCCACCATTGATTGTGCTTCGACCAACCGATCAATGGCGAAGCACCAGAACACGATTTCAGCGTTTATTGGTCACATTGGATGGATCACAGACTGCAGAAGCAATCTTGCCTTATGCAAGAGAAATTGCTTGCAAGTTTTCCAGCTCAGTCACCTTGTTAACCGTCGCAGAAGCGTCTGACACCGACGAAATGATTGAAGATCTTCGCAGCTATTTAAACAAAATCGCAAAGGCCTTTCTCCGCAATGATATTTCAGTTGACATCCACGTTGCTGGCGAAGATCCTTCGCACGCGATTTTGGCTATGAGCAAAGAAGTTAACGCTGATTTAGTGATGATGGTCAGTCATGGACGTGGTGGTGTAGAACGACAAAAGTTTGTCAAATTGGGTAGTGTTGCAGAAGCCACGCTCAACGAACTGCAGTGTCCGTTATTTTTAGTGTCCGCACGTTGAGTCGTAACCCGTCACGGACTTAGAATATTTATAGCCAAGGAAGAATATTCAGTGAATATTCTTGACATGACCCCAAATATACGCTATTCTGTGCGATATGACTTACCTAACACGCACTCTTGCTCTCTCACTGAAAAAGGCCCTTCATCGTGGCAAAAGCGTATTATTGCTTGGACCTCGACAAGTTGGCAAAACCACCCTCATAAAACATGAGGCTGATGCCGACCTATCCTTTTCTTTTGCAGATCCAGAAACAAAATTACGTTATGAAAAAGATCCCCCTCAATTGGGTAAAGAAATTAGAAAGTATGCTGAGAGCTTCAAAAATATGCCATTAATTGTGATTGATGAAGTTCAAAAAATCCCCATCATAATGGATTTAGCTCAACAGTTGATTGACGATAAGATAGCTAGATTCTTACTGACGGGGTCTTCTGCGAGAAAATTGCGCCGAAGCGGTGAAGTCAACTTGTTGCCAGGCCGTGTTGTCTCTTTACAAATGAGCCCACTCACTATCGATGAGTTGCCAGATGATCAGATTTCACTAACTGACCTGTTATTATACGGTGCATTGCCTGAAATCACACTAGAGCAAGATCTCGATAATAAAGAAACTGATTTACGCTCCTATGTGACAACTTATTTAGAGGAGGAGGTACGTGCAGAAGCCTTGGTGCGCAAGCTAGGAAGTTTTATTCGATTTTTAGAGGTGGCCTGCAGTGAATCCGGTAATATTTTAAATGCTAGCAAATTATCGCAAGAGATTGGCGTGACTAGTGCAACAATATCTGATTATTACCAAATCTTAGACGACTGTTTAATAGCTCACCGCATTGATCCTATTAGCAATGGTAATACGCGTAGGCGTTTAATTAAATCACCGAAATACTTGATTTTTGATCTTGGTGTACGTCGAATTGCAGCTAATGAGGGGCGAAGATTACCTAAAAATCAGCTTGGTCATTTGTTTGAACAGTTTATAGGCTTAGAGCTTATTAGGCTTTCGCATTTATCAGAAGGAATTAAAATTCGTTATTGGCGTGACTCAAGTGGTCCTGAAGTAGATTTTGTGATTGAAGAGTCAAAGCAGTATATACCCGTAGAGGTCAAGTGGTCAGACAAACCTAACAAACATGATGCCAAACACCTTGAGTTATTTATGAATGAATATCCTCAAGCGAGACAGGGCTATATTATCTGTCAAACACCAATGCCCTATGATATAAGTGAAAGGGTAACCGCTATCTCATGGCGAGATATTCAAAAAATCATTCAACACTCGCAATGACGGATGACGATTGACAGCCAGCTAAATTAACGGTATTTTTAACTCGACAAATCATGAGCAGAATTCACCCTTCATACTGAGCATCACTATGGAAG
>JBGSSQ010000442.1:0-4355 GCA_041736975.1 Gammaproteobacteria bacterium | reverse complement strand
CACGCTCAAGAAAAACGGAGGAATTACCTAAACGAAAACCAGAACCTTGCAATACTTCATCTAAACCAGCGTTATCATAATTAAGCGAGATATACGCCATGGCCCAGGAACTGGCATGCGCAAATACATCAAAACGTGCATTGGTTAAATTAACATCATGTCTAGAAGCCGCATGGTAAGATTGCGCCCAAAAGGCCTGTCCCACAACATCACCACTGAGCTCTACAAGGGGACGATCAAGATAAGGTAAATGCCTAATCTCCATTTGTTTATTTAATTTTTGTTGTTCTTCTAAAAAACGTAAATCTTCATTCATGGTTGATAAGTTAACAATCAAATCGCTGGCATTAAATTCTGAACGAATACCTAAGTATGGCGAGGTCGTCACCGATGGGCCCTGTGTATAAAGACTACCATTTTCTGTGATTTTTGCCTTTTCTTCTATGGAGCGGCCTTGAAAATCACCTCGTTCACCACCTTGAGCATAGATATTTACTGAAGAAAAAGTTAAACCTAAACTAACAAAACCTAAAATCAATTTTTGCATTATTTACTACTCCTGTTAAAGTGACTCAGTGCAAGGATGAGAGTATAATGAATCTTCGTCCGTTTGACTATTAGGTATTTTTAATTTATGCAAACTTTAACCATCACATCACCCGATGATTTCCATATCCATTTACGTGAAGGTGAGCATCTTGCAGCAACGGTACCTCACTGTGCCAACTATTGCGCTCGCGCTATTGTGATGCCTAATTTAAAAACCCCCGTTACCACTGTTGAACTTGCCCAACTATATAGAGATCAAATACTCAACCACATTCCTACTAACCGTAGTTTCCAGCCACTCATGACCCTTTATCTCACCGAACAAACCACCTCAGATGAAATTATTAAAGCCAAAGCATCCGGCATTATTTTTGGTGCAAAATTCTACCCTGCTGGCGCCACTACACACTCCCAATTTGGCATCACTGACTGGCGCAAAATTCAAGATGTGCTTAAAACAATGCAAGCAGTTGATTTACCGCTACTTATTCATGGCGAAGTTACAGATAGCCAAACTGACATTTATGATCGTGAGTCACTTTTTATCAGCCAAATTTTACAACCACTACATCAGACCTGGCCTCAATTAAGAATTGTGCTCGAACACATCACCACAAAAGATGCTGTAGATTTTGTCAAAGCAGCACCTACTAATGTTGCCGCCACCATAACAGTGCACCATTTACTGTTAAATCGAAATGATTTATTTAAGAACGGCATAAATCCGCACTATTACTGCTTACCTATTTTAAAAAGAGCTAAACATCAGCAAGCTCTTATAGAAGCAGCCACCCAAAGCCAGGGGAAATTTTTCATGGGAACAGACAGCGCCCCTCATGATGTGGCTGCAAAACTAACAGACTGCGGCTGTGCGGGCATTTATAGCGCACCAGTCGCACTACCACTATATGCTGCTGTGTTTGAATCGGCTAACGCATTGGGGCAGTTAGAGAACTTTTGTAGCCGCTACGGGGCGCAATTCTATCAACTCCCCGTTAATAATACTCATATTACTTTACAGAAGAAGGCCTGGCGCGTACCCTCGCATTACTCATGGGGCAAAGGTCAAGTTGTACCGTTGCACGCAAATCAAACCCTCAACTGGCAGATATCAGCATGACAACGATAAAAAAAGTGACTTTCAGAAACCGCTTTCGTGGTTTTTTACCTGTGGTAGTTGATGTCGAAACCGGTGGATTAAATTCAAAAACAGATGCATTGCTAGAAATAGCTGCCGTCATGATCAACTTGGATGAAACAGGCATACTCTCTCGCGGTGAAACCATAGCGTGTCATGTAGAACCCTTTGAGGGTGCTATTCTTGATCCTAAAGCGTTGGAAATTAATCACATTGACCCATACCATCCCTTTAGACTTGCAAAACCTGAATCAGTTGCCCTCACCAGTATTTTCGACCCTATTGCTGCGGCCATCAAAGCCCATCATTGCCACCGCGCGGTTCTAGTAGGACATAATTCTTGGTTTGATTTAACTTTTCTCAAAGCGGCGGTTGAACGTTGCAAGCTGAAAAACCAACCGTTCCACGCCTTCACTAGCCTTGATACCGCAACACTTTCCGCACTAGCGTATGGTGAAACCGTGCTCTCCAAAGCCTTATCAAAAGCTGGTTTTGCCTTTAACCCTGAAGAAGCGCACTCTGCCATATACGACGCTGAAAAAACAGCCGACTTGTTCTGTGCTATTTTTAATCGTTGGCACAGCCTTTCTCTCTAATTCTACTTCCCTCTGCTTACACTTTTTATTCTTATTCTATTTCAGTATTGCTCCACCAAAGAAAAAGCCCGCAGAAGCGGGCTTTCTCAAGAACCAAGAATAGCTATCTTAGAACACAACGCCTAATCGAAGAGCAGCTGTGCTAGAAGAACGGGTTCCACCATGATGATGATGTCCATTTCCTTCGTTCTCTTCACCTTGGCGAGGAGCGTCAAAGTTAAAACCACCATCTCTATGATCACGTTCGCTATAAGCGCGATCATAATGGTATTCAACAGTCACTGTGGTGTGAGGTAGAACAGTTACGCCTACATCACCTTGGATACGCCATTTTGGTAACAGGTTCTCTGCTTCCCAAGAACGTTGGTAGCCTAAGTTGAAACCAGTGTTGTAACCCATAACATTGGTGTTATAAGTTCCGGTTACATCTGCAGCACTCAAACGCGTGTCATTATGTCGATCACGACGTCCTTGCTTAGCCATATCGCCAACATCATTATGGTGGTGGTGATTAGAGATTAAATTGTGAACAGCAGTCACATAATTTGCACTCAAAGCATAAGCACCAAGTGTTGCATCACCATGAAACGCTGCAGCAGCAGAACGACGGAATAATCCATCATTATTATCACGCGCTTGGAAAGATCCTAATAGATCTTGGATAGCAGCGAGATATTCCACGTCACGAATGTCCTTCATGTATGAAGCACCTAAGTGATATTGAACGTCATCATACGCGCCACAATACCCTGCTTGCGCACCCCAGTTTTCAACGGTGGTGTATGGTAAAAAGTTCAGACCATCATCATTATCACCATCACGTGGTAAATTAAGGCTGCTTCGAGCACCGTCTAATGCAAAAATAGAAGCATGTAGACCATAATTGCTTACCCAACCTACTTGCGCAGTTGTTGCACGAGTTTGGCTCAACAATTGTGTGAAGCTTTCAGTAATAGGATATACATCACTATTATGACCAAAAGGCACATACATTTTACCAGCACGTAAGAAGAATGGTGAACGAGCGTAATCACGAATAGTGATGTAAGCTTCATCAACGCCTAAACGGCCGTTAGACCATACAGCGCCTTTGTCACTACGAATGCTATCAGCTAGATTAACGCCAAGAGCAGAGTTAACCCCAAGGTCAAACAAGTTAACGGAATCAGCTACATAGGCAATGCCAATGTGACCTGTAACACAACGATTAACATCAACATCAACAAACAAGTTTGCGTTGTTCACGTTAAGTTCAGTTGTAGAATCATGTACGAAAAATCCAGGGACAATGCCTAACGGTCCACGTGAAGAATACTTCGCGTCAACGTTAATCATGCCACTGAAATGGATGCGGTTAACCCAGTCAAAAGTTGTGACGGGGGACTTAGCATTGTTGACGTCAGTTACGCCATAATGCGCGTAATAGTCACTGCTTGATCGCTGTTCAGCTTTGACGCCATGATGTGCATGGTGACGAGCATGATGTTTAGCGTGCTTAGCTTGCTTATTCGTTTCTTTGGCTTGTGTAGCCGCCATTGCTGGCGCAGTCACTAACCCTAGAGCAAATAAGGAAGCAACAACAGGTTTAAAGTTCATTCTTCCTGATCTCCTTTTAATTTCAACATAGGAAATGGTTTTTTCCCACGTCAGCATTTTTCCATGCTTCCGTGAATCACTTCACAATGAAATGAGCGGATCCGCTTATTTCAAAGGTCGAGATGACGTCCATTTCCCGATTTATTACAACCCGATACCTCACTAGGAGGCCAAACGGGATGTTGCTAGCAATATCACTTTTGGCCAATCTCCGTGAAGACAGAGTCCTCACGAGCTCAATGTATAACAGAGTTTCCACTAAAAGGGAACCCCTAACTACACACATTCTCGTATTCTGTCTGTCATACTGCTAGAGAAAATACATTCTATTACGGTACACATACAGAACAACGAAAACTTCCGAACCAATTCTAAGGAGACTTTTGTTGATTTGCAAGCAGTATTTTAAAGACCTCATAATGCACGGGTGATTCACAACTAAAGGGGCAAGGAATTGTGCGCCGCAGCAGCCGTCA
>JBGSSQ010000384.1:0-2345 GCA_041736975.1 Gammaproteobacteria bacterium | reverse complement strand
TAACGCTTTAGGGTTCTCCCCCAGCTGCTTACCCAAGCTCATGGCAAAATTAGCCTGATAATCACCAAACTCCGGCCGTCCTGCGCGCTGTATCATGGCATATTTGATGCCATACGCTTCGCCGAACAAATCGATGATCGCTCGCTGAAAAATATCAAATAACGCTTGTCTTATAGGCTGCATGCCCTGCTCCTCAATCGCTCAATACAAATTGGGATAGTCTCGCACATTTGCGTGATCAAAGGTAGCCATAGACAGAGCCACATCATGAAGGGCGGGAGGAATACGGTAAACAGTGGAGGCACTATGTGATAATACACACCAAGCTGGATGCGTGCTGCAATAAGTGACTCCCTGGGGGATTGGTAAATCAAATAGTCTAAAGCCTTCCCAGCTGCCATAGCCCCCCTAGACTGCCAAATCTCGTGACTTTTGGCCTTAATCTTGTTCTAATGTTCAGACTATGAAAGTAACAGCCATACCAGACCTCTCCGCTGAAAAATTGTGCCAATTGGGCAAATCCGTTATCAGAGCAGAGATGAATACTATCGCCGCACTCATCGATCGCATCGACTTTAGCTTCGCAGAAGCCTGTCGTATGATGTTGAGCTGTGATGGGCGGATTGTGGTCATTGGTATGGGAAAATCGGGGCATGTAGGGGGTAAAATTGCCGCCACACTTGCCAGCACGGGCACCCCTGCCTTCTTTTTACATCCTGGCGAAGCCAATCATGGCGATCTAGGCATGATCACTTACCGCGATATAGCACTAGCTATTTCCAATTCTGGTGAAACAGCCGAGATCGTGAGCTTATTGCCGCTAATCAAAAACCTGCAAATCCCCTTGATAGGGATGACAGGCAACCCCAACTCTACCCTTGCCAAACGAGCGGACATTCATTTGAATATTGGTGTGGATCAAGAAGCTTGCCCACTAGGGCTTGCCCCCACCTCTAGCACCACGGCCACTTTAGTGATGGGAGACGCTCTTGCGTTGACCTTACTGGAAGCTAAAGGCTTTACCGCCCAGGACTACGCCCGATACCACCCAGCCGGTAATTTGGGCAAACGATTATTACTGCGTATTGAAGATGTGATGCGCAGAGAAATTGCCGTCCCCACGGTGTCTCATACTGCCAGCGTCCAAGATGCCTTAGTTGAAATGACGCGCAAACAATTAGGTATGACCTCAGTGCTAGACCCACAAGGTACCCTTGTCGGGATTTATACCGACGGTGATTTGCGCCGCACTATCAGCCTAGGGCTTGACCTCAATAACACCCAAATTCAACAGGTAATGACTAAAAACTACAAGAAAATACTACCCAACATGCTCGCTTATGATGCGCTCATGCTCATGGAAAACCATAAAGTCACCTCCATTTTAGTGGTAGATGAACAACACAACTTACTGGGCGTTGCCCACATTCACGACCTTTTAAACGCAGGACTCTAAACCATGCAAACCGTACTCGATAAGGCCAGCGCCATTCGTTGTTTAATTTGTGACGTTGACGGTGTATTAACAGATGGCCGACTCTATATGTCTTCTAATGGCGATGAATTTCGGGTGTTTCATGCGCATGATGGCATGGGCATCAAAATGCTCCTGCGAGCCGGTATCGAAGTCGGTGTGATCACTGCACGTCAATCTCCACTGGTCAAAGCGCGTATGGATGAATTGGGTGTGAAACATGTGTTTCAAGGCCAAGAAGACAAACGTAGTGCTTTTGACAATATTAAACAAACACTGCAACTTGAAGATACTCAAATAGCCTTTATTGGCGACGATCTCATCGATTTGCCCTGCATACGACGGGCTGGCTTAGGCGTGACCGTGCCCAATGCGGCTCCCTTTGTACAGCAACATGCCGATTGGCAAACAACTAAAACGGGTGGCGCCGGTGCTGTGCGCGAATTGATTGAGTTGATACTGACTTCACAGGGCAAACTTGACGAAATCCATGAGCATTTCCTATGATGCAGTCGACGGGGGTTAGCTTTACTGCCACCGTCTTGGTTATTTTAGCCAGCGGTTTTATCTTCTGGCATGTTAATTCGGACCGTATCAACCCCAGCTCTAAAATCACCCCCATAGATCACCACGACGCCTATATAGACGGCGCCCGCTATCACACCACCGATAGCAACGGCAATCTACACCACCAACTTTATGCCAAAAGTGCTAAACATTACCCACACCTTAATTCCATGGAGTTTAGCGAGCCGGAACTGGATTTATTCGGCCCTGCCGGTGAATCTTGGCACATCAACGCCGCCGAAGGCAGCAGCGCCCAAGACACCGACACGGTGGTACTACGCAACAATGTGCGTATCGCGCATAT
>JBGSSQ010000368.1:0-6164 GCA_041736975.1 Gammaproteobacteria bacterium | reverse complement strand
TCGGGATTTTGCTGATTGAGCTGAATTCGATTAACAAGATCTACGGGATCACGACACCCTAGTAGCGTATTAAAATGCTGAAGATCAAGAAGCATGATTTGATTGAGGTGTACCAAACCATCATAAAGCATTGCTAGCATGGCTGGATTTAAATTAGTAGGAATCCCTGTTTTAGCGACTCGAAGTTCATGAAGAATATGGAGCAGCACACCAAAATGAGCCGGCCTGTCTTTAAGAGGGTTAGAAAAAAAAGTCTCGGAGGTGTTTTTGAAGCTAAGTTGTTCTCGCTCAACTTGGTGACTGATAAAGCATCTCACGAGATTTAAAGGTTCTTCGCCATTAAAATTCTCACTTTTAATACCTGCTAAGAATGCCTCTACAGCCTCCATGTCAGGATGTAAGTTTGGTGGTTTCTCAGCCGCACGCATGCTATCTTTGTAGTCAAAGATTATTGTTTGAATAATTGCCTTTTTATCATTCATAATTATTAGCCTCACTTCGATTTTTTCCCTGACCACTGACATTATCGCCTCCCCTCGCTTTCATGTCAACCGCATATCCCCACCAATGTAACTAACAAGCCATATGTACGGAATAGGTAGCACGCAAATTTCGAGTGTAACCTTTGGATTTTTCCCTTTCGGCATTCTATACAGGCAGTTGGTTGGGTTGAAAAATATCAATTTATCACATAGTGCAGCAATTTTTGATTCCGAGTAGATTTGATGGCCCATCTGCTTTAGTCTTTTGCGTGTTTATAGGGTGTCATTAGGTAGTTAAAATAATTTTCTAAAACCAAGGGGTGCCAATAAAGATCCGACAACTTACAACAGCCCACGCTAACATGATAACCATTTTGGTACTCCTTCAGTGTATCGAAAAATTTTTTTTAAACTTTATAAAAGACAATAACCGATCATATAATATCTGCGTAAGTTGACACTGGAAAAAATCGAAATTATTGTTCTTTACATTTGAAATCCAATCCATTACATTTTATATGTAGGTTTTTTTCTAATTTAAATTTATAAGTCAATGGTTCATTAATCTTAGAATAATCCATAAGGATATATTCTCCATACTTTTGAGGAGGCATGACAATTTTGCGATTGCCATTTCCATCCGTTGAATAAGTTGTATGAATATCGTTGAGGTATATATCAAAGTTAGGATAAAAATTACTAATATCAAGCCGGATTACTCCTCCTTCGGGGGGATACATTGCTGTTATTTTGGCATCTATTTTTTCAGAATAATAAGTGTGTTTAGCATATTTAAAATCTTCATTCGAACAAAATGCAATAAAAATAGAAACAATTCCAGAAATGCACGAGAGTATTGAGAAAATAGTAACAAGACACTTGGATAAACATGACAAGCAGTTTGTTGATTTCCATAACTAGAAACCCGATATATACACCAGTGATATGATGATATAATTTACATTTTATGATAGCATTGAATTTTTTTATAACACTGGCATTTAGCTTCTAAATTAGCAGTGAGCACCCAAATTTAGACAAGCATTGCCTTTTAAAATTGCAGACACAGCCGTAAGCTTCGGCTCTCATCTTCCGAGGTTCGAGATGATCTCGAAAGAAGACAGCAGCCCCCAACCAAGCTGATGCAAGCAGTGATCCTCATAATAAACAGAAAGTTTAGGAAAACTCTTTTTTCTGTCGGCTAAAACCACACCAATGGTATAGGCTTATCCTTAGCCGAAAGCCGCTTTGCTCCGTGCCGCTCTTTGTGCCCCACACCCTGGATTCTTACACTATTGTACGGCATACTACCCCCTTTAAGCGCCTAGGGGGATAATCTCTCCAGACAAAAATGTGATGCCCACGTATCATAGTAATATGGCACACACTCCCACACTGGGAACTGCTGAATAAACAAAGGGGATAGTAAGATGAAAATTGACGTAACCAAACTTCAGGTTGTTATGGATGAAGCAGTCGCTGTTGCTAGACTGAATACCAGTGGAGACCCTGCTAACTATATTCCAGAATTAGCTTCTGTGCCTGTTGACGTCACCAGCATTGCTATACGTCTTTTTGATGGCACTTGTTTGACCGCAGGGGATGATCCTGAAATTAAAGTGACACTACAAAGCACAGCAAAATTGGTGGTGCTCATCGGTTTGCTAGAAGAGCATGGCTTGGAAGAGCTGTTGAAATGGACTAAGGTAGAACCCTCAGGAAGTGACTTTGATTCTATTTCTCGCCTTGATAAGTATGGCCCGCTGCCCTCCAATCCCATGTTAAACTCAGGCGCTATCTCTTTAAGTGCGCGCATCCCGGGCAATGCCGAACAAAAACTAGCCTGGCTCGATGGCTGGATGGAAAAGCTTTTCGGTACGCACCTCAATCTCAACCACAAAGTCTATGCTTCTGAGCGCCGCACCGGTGATCGTAATCGTTCATTAGCTTACCTATTAAAGAGTAGTGACGTCCTACCTGGCGATGTAAACGAGGAGCTTGATGCCTATTTTGCACTGTGCTCCTACGAAGCTGACACCATTCAGGCTACTCACCTCCCCATGATTCTGGCTAATGGTGGAAAAAACCATGAAGATCAACAAGTTATCTCTCAAGGAACAACACGAACCGTCATTGCAATTATGTCCACCTGTGGGCTTTACAACGAAACAGGCACCCACATGGTACGTACCGGCATGCCGGCGAAAAGTGGCGTTTCCGGTTACATATTAGCCTCTGCAATCGGACAGGCGGGCCTCGCGGCGCTTAGCCCACGAGTCAATGCTAAAGGCACCAGTATTCGAGCTGAAATCATGCTGGAATATGTCTCTAAAGCCATGGGGTGGCACTTTGCCTGCTGATTTTAACGAGGAATACCCGCTTGAAAGACAGTTATAGCCACTTATTAGAACTCACAGTCCTCTTAAGTGACTGTGAGTTTCATGATGGGGATACTCTGGGTGAACAGATCGGAGTCACACGAGCGGCCATTTGGAAAATGACCCAAAAGCTGATCGACTATGGCGTGCCTATTACCTCCGTAAAAGGCAAAGGTTATGTCTTAGACACGCCCCTCATCTTGCTCGACCAACATAAAATCTTGGCGTTACTCGGCAAGACCAACAGTAAAAAAATTGATTTGACGGTTTTAGAGTCCGTTAATTCGACCACCACATATTTGCGGCAACACTTCAGCACCAAGCAGCAATCAATCTGCTTGGCAGAATGTCAAACAGCAGGGATCGGACGACTGGGTCGAACTTGGAGCTCGCCATTCGGCCTCAACCTCTATTTTTCCTGTAGACACCATTTCCACTGCGATATCGCCGATTTATCAGGTTTAAGCTTAGCCACCAGCCTGGCGGTGTTAAAAACGCTTGAGCAATTTGGGTTAGATACCCAAGTAAAATGGCCCAATGATATTTATTGTGGTGACAAAAAAATCGCCGGCAACTTAATTGAGCTTATAGCCGAATCCAATGGCAGCTGCCATGCGATTATTAGTGCGGGTATCAATGTCAACATGCTCAACAACACCGATAAAATTGCCCATCCCTGGACCTCCATGCGCCAGCAAAGCAACCAACTCTATGACCGCAATGAAATTGCCGCCGAACTGATACTACAAATCAACAACACCCTAGACCAGTTCAACAGCGCTGGCTTGGCATACTTCAAAGAGACCTATCAGCAGTATGATTATCTCTATCAACGCCCGGTCATCATCCAACAGTACCAATCGACCCTTGAGGGTAATGCGGTCGGAATCGATGATGCAGGAAGGCTACTACTAGAAACTGCAACAGGGGTTATCACCCCCATTTCCGCCGGTGATGCTAGCATCAAAAAATAAGTTCACCTTCTTGAAAAAAAGCGTAACCGGCTAAACCCTGATTCTCCCTGACATGAGAAAAGTCATATATTGAATTCTCACAATGCCATGTTTTTTTTCCCGAACATGTGAGCTTGTATTCCATCCCGAAACACACTATCTTGTGTTCAATCTGTATAAAACACCTACATGTTGGGTCGGCGGCCTATCTGCCCCCGTGTTTCTATCAGAGTCCAGTGACCAGGAGCCACTCACCGAATTTAATGAAGGAGCTAATATTTCATGACCGCATCTACTCAAATGCCTCTGAAAGAGACCAATGACAACCAGCACTCAGAAGGGGCCATCCCCCCTCTGCCCGCCAGCGGGTACGGTAGTACCGAAGAGGTTATGCAAGCGCTTGCCCCAGGGCAAATAAGAGTCATTAAACGCAACGGCACTATTGCCAGCTACGATGAAAGTAAAATTGCCAACGCCATCACCCAAGCTTTTAACAATGTAGAAGGGGTTACTGCGCTGGATTCAAGCCGTGTGCGCCAAGTTGTCAATCAACTCTCTCAACAAATCACCAGTAATTTCCAACAACGCTGGCCCAGTGGTGGCACCATCCATATTGAAGATATTCAAGATCGTGTAGAATTAGCGCTCATGAAAGCTGGTGAGCACCAAGTAGCTCGTCACTATATTCTTTATCGTGAAGAACGTCGTCAGGAACGTGGCAAGACCACCGCATCACAGACCCCATCAACGTCTAACCTTAACATTGTCCATACTGATGGTAGCAAAAAGCCGTTGGACGAAGCATGGCTGCACGCCCAAATTAAAGATGCCTGCGAAGGTTTAGCCGATGTCAATGCCGATCTCATACTCAAAGACACACTACGCAACCTGTTTGATGGTGCCACACTCAGCGATGTCTACAAAGCTGCCACCCTCAGCGCACGTGCCATGAACGAGCGCGAACCTAACTATGGTTTTATTGCTGCAAGACTGCTACAAAACGATCTTCGCCAAGAAGTGCTGCATTTTCTCGACTTTAATCCACAATGGACCCAGCCTGACCTCAATAAAAATTATGGTGATGTTTTTAGTCGCTATATTGACCGAGGTATTGAGCTTGAAATTCTTGACCCTAAATTAAAAACCTTTAACCTTGAAAAATTAGGTAAAGCCATTCAAGGGGATCGTGATCGTCAATTTACCTATTTGGGCTTGCAAACACTCTATGATCGCTACTTTTTGCACTGCAAGGGCATTCATTACGAACTGCCACAAACCTTTTTTATGCGTGTAGCCATGGGCTTGGCTATTGCTGAAAAGAAAGATAAAAACAGCAAAGCGATAGAGTTTTATAATTTGCTTTCCTCTTTCGATTACATGGCATCAACACCGACACTTTTTAATGCCGGTACGCTGCGTCCGCAATTATCCAGCTGCTTCCTCACCACCGTTCCAGACGATTTAGAAGGGATTTATGGCGCCATCCGCGATAACGCTTTGCTGTCAAAATTTGCCGGTGGCATTGGTAACGACTGGACACCAGTACGTAGTATTGGTGCGCATATTCGTGGCACCAATGGTAAATCACAAGGTGTAGTACCATTTATGAACGTCGCCGATGCCACTGCCATTGCCGTTAATCAAGGTGGCAAACGCAAAGGTGCTGTATGTGGCTATCTCGAAGCCTGGCATATGGATTTTGAGGAATTTCTAGAGTTACGTAAAAACACCGGCGATGATCGACGTCGCACACACGATATGAACACCGCCGCCTGGGTGCCTGATTTATTGATGAAGCGTGTTTTTGAAGAAAAACAATGGACTTTATTTTCACCTGAAGAAGTACCTGGCCTGCATGATAGCTACGGTTTAGACTTTGAAAAACTGTACAGTAGCTACGAAGAAAAAGCGGCAAGAGGCGAAATTCGCAGTAAATCAATTTCTGCATTATCGTTATGGCGAAAAATGTTAAGCATGCTCTACGAGACAGGACATCCTTGGGTAACGTTTAAAGATGCATGCAATGTTCGTTCACCACAACAACACGCCGGCGTAATTCATAGCTCAAACTTGTGTACAGAAATCACACTGAACACCAACAAAGATGAAATCGCAGTGTGTAATTTAGGCAGTATTAACCTGGCTAACCATGTCAACGCAGATGGTCTTGATCAAGATAAATTAGCCAAAACCATTAAAACAGCCATACGCATGTTGGACAATGTTATCGACATCAATTACTACACAGTACCCCAAGCACGTCGCTCCAATTTGCAACATCGCCCAGTGGGAATGGGTATTATGGGTTTTCAAGATGCGCTCTATACTCAACGTATTCCTTATTCTTCCAT
>JBGSSQ010000343.1:0-6879 GCA_041736975.1 Gammaproteobacteria bacterium | reverse complement strand
CTGGTGGATTTATCTTTTCCAGAAGGCCGTTCAGCGTATGAAAGTTTTTTTGATTTCGCCATACAACATTACGAAATAGTGGAGCGATTTGGGCGTTTTCCACATCGAAATCATATTGTAGGTCGTGAATCGACCCCTGAGGAAGAAGAGTTCCTCAAAAAGACTAAGGAATCTTGGGGGCAATGACGACTTAGCTCACTGCCACCACGCTTCACTCTCAATGACGAGTAGGCTTAGCATTCTCAGCTGATTGTGATATGGTGTGGTCTGTAGTGGCTAAAATTTGATTCAATTAATTCGAGGAAGATATAATGAAATTACCGCAAGATATTAAAGCGATTTTCACTCAAGCTAAGTGTCTCTATACACGAGAACAAATTGAAGTGGCACTCGATGGCATGGCAGATAAAATTAGCGCAGCATTAGCGGCAAAAAATCCTGTTTTTCTCTGTGTTGTGATTGGCGGTATCGTTCCATTGGGTAATTTATTGCCTCGACTAGATTTTCCATTAGAGGTGGATTATGTTCATGCCACACGCTATAGAGGGGAAACCAAAGGTGGGGATTTAATCTGGAAATCAGAACCCTCTAACGATTTGAAAGACCGTGTCGTGGTTGTCGTCGATGATATCCTAGATAGTGGTTTAACCCTCGCTGAGGTGATGAAATACTGTAAAAATAAAGGGGCTAAAGAAGTCTACAGTGCTGTACTGGTTGACAAAGCCGATGCTCGCCAGCCTGGTGGAGTTCAACAGGCTGATTTTACTGGTGTTAATGTAGAAAATATTTATGTATTTGGTTATGGGATGGACTACAAAGAATACTTACGCAATGCACCAGGTATCTATGCTGTAGCCCCAGAGCATATGTAAATCAATACTCTTAAGGTGCGGGTACTTCTGAGTTGACAATACTCTCTTGTTTATCTAGCCCAGAAGATGCCCGCTTCTTTTGAATGGGTACCCCGTTTGTAGCACATGCCGGGTTTTCTATATTCTTGAAAAACCCAATTTTAGCTTTTACACCATTTTTGGTGGGCTGTGGAGGCTCTATAGCCGCTATCTCCTCAACTACCGTTAATTGAGGAGTAGTAGCATTGTCGAACAAGCTGATGAAATACTCGACGGTTCCGACATTGTCATCTGCTAAATCAGCATCCTGGGGTGAATTGAACACGCTGATGAAATCATCAACTGTTCCCACCAGTTGATCTTCTACATTATCAACTTGCAATGACGAGAGAGTCTTACTGAGTTGTAAAAGTGATCCATCCTCATCTAGATCCTGTAAGTGAATGAAAGTGTTATGCTTTTTATGGTCAGGCTCATGTTCAATAACGGCTTGGATTAGCGCGTCCATTTTTGTAGGTTGTTTAGCTATTGTTATTTTCCTCATGTCAGCAAGTGCTGTCTCTAGTTCTGCCTCAGATAAGCTGCCTGCCATGAATGCGTGAATGGCATCACCAAGCTTCTCATATTCCGATGGCTGAATGTCAAAGGCTTTGCTAGAGACTGGGCCGTTATCTTTTATCCTTATCAAAATTTTGAGAGATGAATGCAGTACAGATAGAGCTTCCTCGTGGCCATCTTCCCAGTTTTTAAAATTTTGGAGTAAAGGAATTAGCAATCTAAAGCCAAATTGAGAAATAAACTCTCTGATTGCGATGATCTCATGGCGCTCATCAGGTTTCGCACCAGACTCTATAGCCAGATTTTTAGCTATGGCTTCGCGCTCTAATTGCTCTTGCGTTTTTACCGGTTTGTTCCTCGAGAAAATAGCGAAAGTAGCCATTAAATCAGACATTTTTGCTAGCATGTCAAAACGTTGAGTAATCTCTTTAAGATCGGCATTCAGCCCTTCGAGCTTGCTTTGGGATTGCTGATCAATTTCTGTTAACATCAATTTCACTTTAGAACTACGTGTGTTCGCGAGGCCTATCAAGGTTTGAAAAGCTTGAACAAATTCCTTGGATGGTTGTATGCGAACACAAAAGGCTAATGAAGACAATAATGGTTTAATTGTGTGTTGAATCAAGCCGATGCTAGCGCTAACGGCGAAATAATCCTGGAAAATATCGACCGTCTTTGCTTCATTTTTAAGCGCAAGAATCTTTTCTAGCTGTTCATTGGTATCATCTTCTCTTTCAGGCAGGGTTTGGTGAATTTCATTGCCTAACACATAGAGGCGGTTGAAAATATCTTTAAGTTGTATATATTGTAATTTGTCTCGTGTTGCAGCGTCTTGACCATGCCAGACTTTTTGCCAGGTGCGCGTGGGGCTTCCCAATACATCATGCCAGCTAGGCTTTTTACTAAAGTTAAATCCTAGATACTCGGGGAATAGCTCGTTCACTGTTTTTAGTTGGGCTAAAAACTCTTCTAATCGTTTGCGTAACTGAGTTACCGAGTCTATATGCTTGGGTGCACTAGTCTGTTTAATTTCTTGCATAAAATAGTTTCCATTGGCAATAGTATTGGTATTCTACATGGAAAACCTTAAGGTATTATTAGTCGCTTGGTGATATATGCCGTTATTTAGCTAATCTAGGCGATTGCGCATAGTAATTCTTTTACATGAGCCAATTGAGTTTGTTGATCTCCACTGGCGGTAGTGAATTTAATGCAATGCTCGCCGTCAAAGCGGTAATGGGTGGGTTGGCTTTTCATGAGTTCTATGAGCTTTTCTACATTGATTTGCGGAGAAGGGCTAAGATTAAGGCGTCCCTGGGATTGTCTGAGAGTGAGTTTGGCTATGCCAAGTGCTTTAGCTTGTAGCTTGAGTTCGCTAATGATAAAAAGATGCTGTACCTGCTCAGGAAGAGGGCCAAATCGGTCTATAAACTCTACTTGTAACTCACTGATTTCATTCTTGTTTTTGCAGCTGGCAATTCGTTTGTACAGTGTTAAACGTGTATTGATGTCGTGGACCAGGGTTTCTGGGATGAGGGCGCTGATGCCTAAATCAACCTCGGGGCCAGTGTGAAGTGGGGCTTCTAAGTCGATGACGTCGCCTGATTTTAATGTTTTTACTGCGCTTTCAAGCAATTCCATATACAAGGAAAATCCGACTTCTTGAATATGGCCACTTTGTTCCTCGCCTAAAATTTCCCCAGCTCCGCGTATTTCTAAGTCGTTTGTTGCTAAGGCGAAGCCTGCGCCCAAATCGGCCAGACTAGCAATGGCTTCGAGGCGTTTTATGGCGTCTTTTTTAAGAGCGTCTTCGGGGGGCGTTAGCAAATAAGCGTAAGCTTGATGGTGTGAGCGTCCTACGCGTCCTCGCATCTGGTGTAATTGCGCAAGCCCAAATTTATCCGCGCGATCGATTATAATGGTATTGGCTGAAGGCACGTCAATACCTGATTCAATAATGGTGGTACAGACCAACACCCCGAATCGCCTATGGTAAAAATCCGCCATGACTTTTTCTAGTTCTCGTTCATGCATCTGTCCGTGTGCGACCCCCGTTTTGGCTTCGGGAACCAAAATCTCAATATCTTGGGCAACTTTATTAATGCTTTTAACATCGTTGTGCAAATAATAGACTTGTCCACCACGTAAAAGCTCACGTAAAATAGCTTCTTTAATTAAGGCGGGATTATGCTCATGCACAAAAGTGTTGATAGCTAGGCGACGAGCTGGTGGTGTAGCAATAATCGAGAGATCACGGATGCTGGCCATCGCCATATTCAGTGTACGTGGAATGGGGGTTGCAGTGAGAGTGAGAATGTCGACATTAGCCCGCAATGCTTTAACACGTTCTTTTTGTCGAACGCCGAAGCGGTGTTCTTCGTCAATAATCAGTAAGCCCAGGTCACGAAATTTGACATCAGGTTGTAGTAATTTGTGTGTGCCGATAATGATATCAACTTTGCCTTCACCAAGACTTTTAAGCACTTGCTGCTGATCTTTGGGGGTTCTAAAGCGTGAGATCATTTCAACGTTGATGGCTAAGTTGGCAAAGCGGTCTCTAAAGTTATTAAAGTGCTGTTCGGCCAATAGTGTTGTGGGTACTAGAACAGCGACTTGTTTTTGTTGATGCGCGACTATAAAGGCCGCACGCATAGCAACCTCGGTTTTGCCAAAACCAACATCGCCGCAGACTAAACGATCCATGGGGCGACTTGACTTGAGGTCTTGGATCACACCTTGAATGGCTTGTTGTTGATCGGGTGTTTCTTCAAAGGGAAAACCAGCCACAAAATCAACATACTCTGAGGGTAGCTCCCCATAGCTTTCACGTGATTTACTTTCACGACGCGCGTAAATATCCAGTAGTTCGGCAGCGGTATCACGTGCGCGTTCAGCGGCTTTTCGTTTGGCTTTTTGCCATCGCGCCGATCCAAGTTGATGTAGTGGGGCTGAGTCAGCATCGGCTCCGGTATAGCGACTAATGAGATGCAAAGAACCAACGGGTACATAAAGTTTATGTTTATCAGCATATTCCAGGGTGAGAAATTCTGTTTCGATGCCATCGGTTGTAATATTTTGTAACCCTAAGTACCTTCCAACGCCATGATCAATGTGGACTATAGGCGCTCCTATTTGAAGCTCTGTTAGGTTGCGAATCAGTGTATCAGGGTCTAGTACTCGGCCGTGACGGCGACGTTGTTGTAAAACTTGTTCGCCATAAAGTTCCCCTTCTGTGAGTATTAGTAGTTTTGCTTGCTCTGAGACAACGCCTTGGAATACGGGTGCAACCGTGATCCCGAACTGCGCATCGCTAGAAAGGAAAATATCAATACTATCAGAGTGCTGCGGCTGAATCTTGATCTTCTGCAATAGCTCAAGCAGTACTTGTTGTCGACCGGGAGATTCTGCTACCCAGAGCACTCTATAGTCCAAAGAGGCTGATGAATCTAGTACTTGAGTGGCAGAGGCTGCTGATAGCGGAGGCTGCAGATTCGAACTTGTAGGGCGCAAGAAATGCGACAGGTCAAACGTAGATCCTTTTTGCTCCTGTGACAATTGTTTGGGTTTAATCCAGTTTAAATTTAGTTTTCCTGCTTTTTCCTCTATAGAATCAGAGCTTATTTTGATAAGCGCAAAGCGTTTAATTCCTGCAAATAACTCATCCACTGCAAGCGTAATTTGCGTAGGAGCTAAAATGGGTCGTTCAATATCATGGCTTAATTGTTCATAACGATCCTGAACGTCGTTGCGGAAATGTTCAGCCGCATCGGTAATGTTATCAACACTCACAATCAGGGATTTTGGTGGCAGGTAATCAAAGACTGTTTGTAATTGCTCAAAAAAAAGCGAGAGGTAATACTCGATTCCTGGTGCGGAATGGCCAGCACTAATCGATTGATAAAGCGGGGATTTTGCCGGATTACCTGAGAAACGTTCACGCCAGGATTGACGGAAATGGGTGATAGCTTCTTCCGTTAACGGGTATTCGTGTGCCGGTAAAAGATCTATTTTTTCCAGGCTATCAAGCGAACATTGTGTGTCTGGATTGAATGTTCGTATAGTTTCGACTTCATCGTCAAAAAGTTCAATGCGGAAGGGCAGAGGGCTACCCATGGGGAATAGATCGATGATTGAGCCGCGCTGGGAGAATTCACCATGTTCAAAAACTTGGGGTGTGGCTCTATAGCCGGCGCGAGTGAGTCGTTGTCGAAATTCTTCACTGTCCAGTCGTGAGCCTAGAGTGATACTAAAAACATGAGCTTCAAGATGCTGCCGTGGCGCAATGCGATGCATGAGGGTGTTCACAGGAACAATCACGATGCATTTTTGGGCCTGAGGGAGATTGCATAGGGTTAATAAACGCTCTGAAATGATGTCCTGATGCGGAGAAAAATGATCGTAAGGCAGTATTTCCCAGTCTGGTAGTAAGTAGATGGGAAGCGCGGTGGATGTCTTATTGACAAAGGCTAGCTCGTGATGTAAGCGTTTAGCACTGAGTGAATCTGTGGTGATGACCAGCAGAGGTCCTTCGGCTTTATTCACTGCGGCCATTAGGGCGAGTGCGACACCGAGGCCAGAGACATTGCCCCAGGTAACTTGTTCACCAGGAGTCTTTGGTAAGTTGGGATTAAATAGTGTATTATTGTCCATACTGCTCATCGCTTCTTGAATAACGGACATTCTAACATCATTAGCAAGTAAAATGCAGTCCTCAAATAAGGGGAGGGGGCAATTGGCTTCCGTGGTAATAGTGTATTTGCATCTTATAAGGAGTTGGGATGTTTTCATTTAAAACGAAAGCTCAGTCACTGACTGAGATTATACTGAGTAGTTTTGCCTTGTATTGGGTCAGCTTTAAATCAGTTTGGATGTGGTCTTTGATGTTGGCTATTGTCAGTGAGGTGGCTACACTTTACTATGTAAGCATCGTTAATACTTTGCCAACTGTACAACCCATCACGGTTTTCTATGTTGTAATGCTCCTGTTATTAATGTTGATACCGTCAGCATTTTTCTCAAGCCTTATTGTTTATCGTCTCTACTTAATTGGCGCCAAGGTGAAGAAAACCAATGCCGAAATGGTTAACTATGTTTTGAAAAAATTTCACTTATTGGTATTGGCTTTTTTGTCGATTGCGGTTATCAATGGTATTGGGTTGTCCCTGTTTTTTGCTCCAGGGGTGTTTATATCGGTTATCCTCATTTTTGTAGTGCCACTCATACTATTGGATAATCACGGCATTATTGAAGCTTTTCAATATAGCTGGTTTTTAGTTTGGAAAAACTGGTGGAGAACCTTTGCTGTTGTCCTTGCCCCGATAATTCTCTTTATTGTGGGAGTGCCGTCTCCTTCAGTTGCTCCTCCTTTCATGGTTCATCTTATCTTGGATGTTTTGCGAATAATGTTAGTAGTGCCATTGTTTTTCTCTTTGGTTCTCACGTTGTTTTATGATACTAAATTACGGCATCA
>JBGSSQ010000276.1:0-2558 GCA_041736975.1 Gammaproteobacteria bacterium | reverse complement strand
GTAATTGCTTCGAATCTTGCTGACATGGAATCGAAATTAATATCGATTTACTCGTCAATGGGAAATGAGACAGATGCTAATAAACTTAAAGCAATGGAGAGCGAGGCGCACGGCTTAGAGCAGAAATATCGCCGCGCATCTCGTGTATATGAAGCGATGCAAAATATCTTAAAGAACGCTGACGAAATAATGCGTCGTGCCATTTCAAACTTGAGCATTCGCTAACTGAGTAATTGAATATCGAAAGGAACCGCACCATGCAAACTAATACTGTATCATCAACTGCACATACGCTACCTTCACTTACACCTGCGCAGATCCCTGCTGAGGCATTAAGAGAATCAGTTGCTCAAGTCATGAGTGAATTGACTGGCAAGACTGTCAGCTCTGGGGCTGCGAGTGATCTTATGCTCAGTGAAGATGTGCTTTATGCTTCGGTAGTTCACCAACGAATTGAAGCACGCTATCCCGGTATGGGGAAGAAGCTCCTTGATGCAGTTGGCGATGAGTATGGAAAAAATGTAAAAAATCAACGCCGTCAACCACTCAAAATTGCGGTCGATCATTTTTTACATAGCATGGTGCGGGATCGTCAAATTACCAACAACTCGAAGGAAACGCTGATGCGTTATGCATTTGGCAAAAGCCAGTTGGATAATAGTAAAACTACTTTGGCACGTGCGCCAGAAAATGCTACCAACGCCCTACCTGTGCCGGCAGAAAAGACAGCTCTTGATCTTACACTTGATCGACTAAGTCAGAATAAAGCTGCCTCTAAAAAGGAGATTCAGAAATTCAATCAGCGTCTCTCAAAAAATCGAAAGCTAACTGATGCCCAAGCGAAGCAGCAGGCTGATGTGCTCACGCGCATGTTTCCGAAAACAAAAGTAGAAGCTCCCATAGCTTCTACTGGTAGTCCACCAAAAGTCCAGGGTCCCAGTGAGACTGATAAACCAGGCGAAATACCTGATCCAAAAAAGCTGGTCAGCGGAGCAAATGATTTTGCCTATAAGCCAGCATCAGAGCTTGATGATAAAATGGTCTTTATGTTGCCTCTGCGCTATAGAGACAGAGCCATCACTGCCAACATCTATGCACTTGATGGTGAAAAGAAAATAGCTGAATTAAAAGCTCCTCGCTATGGCGACGATAACCGACCTTATTTTAGAGGTGATGTGAGAGGAGATTCCTTCAGTGGCGCTGCCATACTCAGAGTAGACTTTGTCGATGGTTCATTCCTCGATTTTAAAGTACCGGATCTCAAGCAGGGGGTTGTAGTTAACTATTAACTGCTGATTATTTGCTTATAAGTACGCTACAGATATTTGATACTGCAAAGTATTTGGAGGGCCCTCTAGGGCCCTCTTTAAAGCGAAAAGAGCATTAAACTTTGATAGATGATGTAATTACTCAAGATCTCTCGGCTAAATATGCTCATTGCTCACACCATAAAGGGGAATATTTTTACCCCAGGGGGGGCGCATAGGAACGCAAGGTAAGAGCTTAGAATATTTGTTTCTCTGCGTACCTCTGCGCCCCCTGCGGTAAAAAATATTTTTCTAGGTTTAAGCATTTTCAACCCTTAAACACTGCGAATGAATGGTTAAAATTTATTGCTTGTATTAGAGGAATCAGCTACGGCAAGGGACATGAAATCATTACAACGCTAATCTTAAGAGCCAAAAGTAACTGCGACAACACGTGCATGCCCTGCCAAATCTAATAATACTTTGCAGATAACCTTCATCTCAACAGGAGAATCCTGCTCTATAGTGCGCGCTAATTCGTGAGCTTGACTCTCCCCGACTTCGAGCAATAGAAGGCGCGGTAGCATTGGGCGACTAAAGAGAGATTTTATAATCATATTAATATCAGCATAGCCTTGATCTGCCGCATAGAGCGCCATTTGCGGTTCATGAATTAATTCTGCAGATACTCTCAAATCATCAGGCGCAATGTAAGGAGGGTTCGCTACTATAATATCAAAATTTTCATCTTCGCGAATGGCTGAAAACCAATCACTGAGACGAAACTCAATCTGGCTCTCGACTTTATGCAGCTGCGCATTGGAACGCGCAACGTCAAGAGCCGGCGCGCTTGAATCGACAGCAAGAAAAGAAGCAACACGATTTTTATTTATTAGTGAATCTGCCAGCGCGATAGTAATACATCCAGAACCAGTGCCGAGATCAAGAATTCGAATCGACCCCGTAATTAAATCAGTATAACGCAGCGCCTCCTCAACCAAAAGCTCAGTTTCGGGGCGTGGTACCAATACCGCGCTATTGACGAGAAAGCTCAATCCGAAGAATTCTTTTTTACCAATAATATAAGCAATGGGCTGATATTGAGTGCGGCGCTCAAGGTACGCTTCAAACTGCTGCGCCTGATCGGCACTGACACAGAGATGAGCGTCGCGAATCAGATCGAGTCGAGTGCAGGCAAGAATGTTTGCGAGTAAAACATCAGCATCAAGCCTCGGCGTATCCGACGTAACCGCTAGTCGTGTGTAAGCTTCCGCAAGTAGTGAGGCGATAGTTGCCATAGAGACCTGAATT
>JBGSSQ010000274.1:0-3270 GCA_041736975.1 Gammaproteobacteria bacterium | reverse complement strand
CATGGACACACCCTCGGCAGAATTAACAAAGTATGCTTCAAACGCTTTTTTAGCAACCAAAATTAGTTTTATGAATGAGATGAGCCATATTGCTGAACGTCTGGGTGCCGACATAGAAAAAGTACGACGAGGGATGAGTATGGATCCACGTATTGGTCAGCATTTTTTATACGCAGGTTGTGGCTACGGTGGATCTTGTTTTCCCAAAGATGTTCAAGCCTTGCAAAAGACAGCACAGGACGTGGGCTATGATGCAAAAATTTTAACCATTGTTGAAGTAGTGAATGAAGAACAAAAACGCGTTGTGTTCAATAAAATCCAGCAGTATTTTAAAGGCAACTTAAAGGGCAAAGTCATTGCCGTTTGGGGGTTGGCGTTTAAACCTAACACCGATGATATGCGAGCGGCTCCAAGCTTAGTATTACTAGAATCTCTGTGGGCGGCTGGTGCTAGTGTGCGAGTTCATGATCCCATTGCCTTAGCGAATACCCGGCTTATTTATGGCGATCGTGAAGACCTTTTTTACGCGCAAAATCCCAATCAAGCGTTGGAGGGTGCCGATGCTTTAGCCATTGTAACCGAATGGGCTGATTACGCTTCCCCTGACTTTATGCAAATAAAAAGCACTCTACGATCCCCCGTAATTTTTGATGGACGTAATTGCTACTCACCTGAGCTCGTTGCCCAGTATGGGCTCGACTATTTCAGTATAGGGCGCTGCATTGCCCATGCCGATTGAATGTTCTCTTAATGTACTCTATACTACATCCCAGATAGGCGAAAAATAGCACTTCGTTAGGGCTTAAGCGCCATTTTTAGGAATCGACAAGTATAAAGGGGGCAGGAGATTATGTGTCAAACGGTTTTTTATCCTGAGGCGCATCAGGTACGTAGGGTTGATTTCAACCAATCGAAGGCCAAGTTACCGGTGCTGTTAAAGGCTGGTGGTGTGATGTGGTTGCCTTGGGGGCGTCATCAGCTTCACAAAGGCGAGCTGCCGTTAGGGGGCTGGGCAAGATTGGAAACTATTGCAGAGGGCAAATGGGATGCCTTTTTCCCAAAGCCTATTAAAATTCCCGTGCAAGGGTTCTCTGAGGTGGATTTTGAAGGGCGTGCTCATTATTTTAAACTGGTTAAAGGCCAAGCAGTGCAGGGGTTATTGGCGCGTAGGGACCAAGAACTACGTGTTTACATAGTGACCATTACACCTGAACGTAGTGATGCCGCATTCGCCCGTTGGCCGAAAATCATTGCTTGATAGACCTATGGGTCTTACCTGGCGCTTTTTTGATGTTTTTACTCTATAATGGTCTGTGAGTGATCATTGGCTGATGCAGGGCATTTATTACCGTGTTATCGTGAGATTGAGCATAGCAGGATGATCCTTTTGAGTCCTGATGGATGTGATGGAATAATTTAATTGAAGGCAAAAAAACATGAAGTCTCCTAAAAGCACTTTGCATGTGCATCTTGAAGCTACAGTGACACCTAAGGTGGCGCAAAAGCTTCATCCTAAAAAATACCCGGATACCTTGGTCTCTAAAGAAGATGCAACAAAGTGGCATTTTGAAGATAAAAATTTTGGCGAATTTCTTCACTGTTACGATAAAGTGACCAGCTTGCTTTCTCTTGCCGATATGGCAATTGTGGCGTATCAATATTTAAAACGTTGCCATCAACAAGGTGTTATCTACGCTGAACTAGGTATATCACCTGATCATTTCAGAGCTAATCGGCAACAGTATTTAAGCACTAATGGTTTTTTTGATGCTCATAAGGCAATATCCATTGACGTAACCTATTTGCAGTATGTGAAAATTCTTGAGCGAGTGATATTAAAAGCCAAAGAAAAGCTTGGTATTGAGGCCCGTATACGCATTGTCTTAATACGTCATGTACCAGAAAGCTGTATGCCCTTGGTTAAGGCTGTGTTGGCAAATCCGCATCCTTTGGTGGTTGGTTTTGACTTGGCGGGAGATGAGGCTGGCTATACTGCAACCTTATTTCAAAAGGAGTATGACTTAATAACTGAATACAATAAAAAGGCAAAATATCCCCTGGGTAAGGGCGCTCATGCGGGAGAACATACTACCGTTGATTTGATGCTCGAAGCTATTCAGTGTTTGGGGTTGCAACGTGTGGGGCATGGTGTGGCATCGATGTCTGAAAAAGACAATGATCCTGTAAAACAGACACAAATAATAGAGTTTTTGAAATCTTCTAAAGAGGGGTTTGAGGTTTGCCCGGCGAGCAATGTGGCCTTGGGTTTATTTAACAGTCATAGTGAGCATGCTGTTAAATCAATGATTGATGCCGGATTACCTGTCTCATTTGGGGATGATGATCCTGTGTTCATCGGGTTCTCAGAAATCGGTCCGGAATATGAGAAAATACAAGAGACGTTTAAATATTCCGATAAACAAATGATGGAATTTACTCGGAATGCGATTGGTATGGCGTTTTGTTGCAGTGAATTAAAGCAAAAGTTATTTTTACAGATCGATGTCTATGAAAAAGCGGTTGAAATGGTTGGGTTGTTATTGGGAGAGTGCCAGGATAAAAAGAGTCAGTTGGCATTAGCCTGTTATCAAGAAACGCCAAATTTAGCGACCCTCAATGATTTGTCAGTGGCTTTAAATGATGCTCAAATAAAATCGCAGAAGTTGAGTGGTTTAATTACTCATCAATTAGGTATGTTTCAAAAAATTGATCAATTAGATCAGCAGATTACGGAATCATTGGATGCTCGATTGGAGAGTTTCAACAAAATCGAAAGGAATGAAAGTATCCTCTCGATATAGCCGAGTAAGTCCAGCTTAGCCCGATCGTGAGGTATGCGTACTTTTGCCAGTTCTCTTCTATCGCACAGCACCAGCGATAAAACCTGTCTCATTTTGAGCTTCACAATGTGCTGCAACCCAGGCTGGGTAAGGTCTACCCTCTCAAGACCGCCGCAAGTACGTCCCTGTAAGCTTCGTTTCACACATCCCTGTGTTCAACGATCTTGAGAGGGTAGACCTTACCCAGCCTGGGCTGCAGCCGTGCCATATCAAACTACTCTTAAAAAGCCCACTAGAAGAGCAGTTGCTAAATAGGCACCTCTTGCTGAAGAGTGAGCACCTAAGAATCCTTACTTTTTTGTGGTATAGATCACGTTATTGTCGCTCCATGAGTATCTGCTAATGAAATATTTATGCAGCTCAATTAAAAAAAACGATAAATCGTTCGATGAACGCGAGCAGTATCTGAGGTTGTGGCATTAGAGCGGTT
>JBGSSQ010000240.1:0-8059 GCA_041736975.1 Gammaproteobacteria bacterium | reverse complement strand
GTCAGCAAATCGTTGTTGTCAGGGTTCAATAAAAATTGGCCATCACGGTAACCTACTCGTGCAGCGGCAACGGGTCCATTAAATGGAAGACCTGATATAGCCAACGCTGCAGAACAACCAATTAGTGCCACAATATCGGATTGAACATTTTCATCCAACGACATGACCGTTGCAATGACTTGAACTTCGTTGGTAAACCCTTCAGGAAATAATGGTCGTAATGGACGATCGATTAATCGAGAAGTTAATGTTTCGTGCTCACTTGGACGCCCTTCGCGCTTAAAAAAGCCCCCTGGAATTTTACCTGCAGCATAGGATTTTTCTTGGTAAATACAGGTGAGCGGGAAAAAATCCGCGCCCGGCTTTGCTTTAGTTTGACCAACAACGGTACATAAAACCACGGTTTCGCCCATGCTAGCAAGCACAGACCCTGTTGCTTGGCGAGCAATTTCGCCAGTTTCTAGGGTGACCGTATGGGCACCGAATGGAAAGGTTTTCTTCACTACATTAGACATAAGAATAGGCACAATAAGTTTCCTCTAAAAGTTCAATAATACAATTGCCAAGATCCAACTCAGCGATAAATGCTTCAATCAGTTTTCCCCTTTATACAAATTAATTTGCAATGAAGTATCAACTACAAACCTATCGTTTTTGATGCAAAAAAACTGAGTTCCCGAAGCACTGTGATTTTTATCCGCGCAGTTCAAGACGTTTGATTAGGTCTCTATAACGCTGGACATCGACATTCTTTAAATATTTGAGCAGCTTACGTCGTAAGTTAACAAGCCGCATAAGCCCACGTCGAGAATGGTGATCGTGTTTGTGAGCTTTAAAATGCTCAGTGAGGTAATTAATTCGTGTAGAAAGAACCGCCACCTGAACTTCGGTAGATCCGGTATCGCCTTCTGAAAGTTGGTAAGCCTTAATGACGGCCTGGATATCTTGTGTGGTCAATGACATTGTGTTTCTCCTCAAGTTAGTTAAAAAGCTAAACCCCACGAACCGCTGTCATTTACAGAACATGGGCGAATCACTAGTTTACCGGTAAAGACCAAGTAAAACAAGGGCTTTCACAAGGAAGAGCAGGGCCACCTCATCTTCACCCCCACCCCGTCATCACCTTCCCACCTGTCATCGCGAGCGAAACGTGGTGACTTAGAAAGAAATAACTATAGGGGAAACAGCAGTGCCCCATAGGCTGGGCTGGGCTGTGTCATCTCGTTATAGTGAATTTTTCCTGGGATACCCAGCTTCACTCGCAATGACGTTAGAGACTCTCCCCATTGCATTGACAGTGACACGCCCTACAACCGTACCTGACTGATTTTCAAGCCAAAAACTCCCCCATTGCCCAGCAGACAAGCCTTCAGGGGTAAACTCTATAACCTGATTACGCCCCAAGTTGGCCCGCCATTCCACACGAATGCCTATAGGCAAAGGTGGGAAATGAACAAGCCCCTTCCTAGCACCCACAAAGCTGACACGCTGGCCTTCGGACCAAGCGCTATCACAAACATGGCCAGTCCGACTCCCACAAAGAATCACACCACGATGATGATTAAGTGCCGCCTCACGTGCTGTTGAGATTGCTCGCGTGATTTGTTGACAGGCTAATTTTATGTGTGTTTTTGCTGTAAATAGTTGATAAGAGGGAATAGCAAACCTCAAGAAAGCCGCCGCCAATGCCATCACCAGCATTAACTCAACCAGGGAAAAGCCTAAAGTGTTCTTCATATACTTTCATCAAGTTTACTCAAAACCTATTCTAAACATCCTATCAAGAACCTTACAATACGTACTTTTGAAGCACCTTCTTTATTTAGGCGATTAAGCTGAATAATGCGGGGTTATTTGAAAGAAAATGGAGTTCTTTCAGCATTTGGACTTGGCTGGGAAATAACTTCCTGGGTTTTACGTTTACTACCGACATAAAACGCATTAGGCGTCTGCTGATGCTCCAGCATTGACCTTGAGCGCACCTCATCCAACTGTGCAAACAGAGATTTGCCCTCTGTAGACTCATATTCTGAACCACTAGCAACCTCTTGCCCATTGCTCTCGCAATAGCCCAAAGAAGATACAGAAAGCGGCTCAGGCTTCCGACCTTTGCTGTCTTCAACAGTCAAACCTTCCAGAGCAAACTCAAGCCCTGATAAATTGAAATGGGTTTTGCTCTTTGTTAGTCCTACACCCTCGTCAAATTTTCTCATAGCCGTAACTTTACGCTCCTGTTTTAATTTCGTTAGTGAATAGCATACTGAAAAGAATCTTTTATACCATCATATTAGCGGACACATGTCAAACATACACCTTGACTGCCTCCCCACAGAGAATAACGTTAGGAGGTTGTACTGATCAGACGCTTAGGTTGCACACGCCCACTTGCCTCAAAACACCCCACACCTAAAAAATGCTGATGGTGATCATACAGGCGCACATCGCCATGCGAATTTGTCTCTGGAACATCAACTGTCTGCCCCCTTTGCAGATAAAAGGCAGCCTGTTCACTTAAGTGCAACTCAGGCATTGCTCCGAGGATTGCATCCACAGGTTGCAACAAATGATTTAAAGCATCCCAGTCATTTTTTTGGGCAAACTCTTGTAAGAGTTCTACACGCACCATATTTTCTTGAGTGAAATGAGCCACCGCTGTGCGACGTAGAGCAATAACATGTGCGCCACACCCCAAAGCTAATCCAATATCTTCAACTAATGATCGAATGTAGGTGCCCTTGCTGCATCGAACTGATAAGGTTAATTCATCGGGCGTCGCGTTGGTTAATACTAAGTCAAATATGGTAATGGGTCGTGGCTCACGTGGAACTTGAATGCCTTGGCGAGCCAGCTCATAGAGTGGCCTGCCATTTTGCTTGATGGCGGAAAACATTGAGGGTGTTTGCAATTGATCTCCACGAAATTGATGCAAAACCTCACTCAACCTTTCGGGGGATATTTGCCCCACTTCACGACGCTCGATCACCTCACCTTCAGCATCACCACTATCAGTGATCACACCGAGTTTCGCGGTTGTTTCATAGGCTTTATCCGCATCCAGCAGAAACTGTGAAAACTTAGTCGCATCACCAAAACAGATTGGCAGCATGCCAGTTGCCAATGGATCTAAACTACCGGTATGACCTGCTTTACGTGCATTAAATAAACGCTTTACTTCCTGCAAAGCACCGTTGGAAGAAATCCCTAACCCCTTATCGAGCAGTAAAATTCCATTAACAATACGACCTTTTTCACGACGTGCTGACATTACTCAGACTCACCTTCATCGCGAATTCGCGCTGTCGCATTTTTTATTAACTCATTCATTTTGCGACTGTAGGCCAAAGTTTCATCATACTTAAATTTTAACTTGGGCGTTGTACGCATATTGACGTGCTTAGCTAATAAATGCCTAAAAGTCTTTGCAGAATCATTGAGGGTTTTCACTAAGGATTTTGTTTCGTTATCATCAGGAACAACAAAATAAACCGTTGCAATGGAATAATCTGGGGCGACTTTTACGGCAGTGATGGTCACCAGTCTAAATCGTGCATCGATAGATTCTCTAATCAATAGTTGAGCCAATTCACATCTGATAAAATCGGCTACACGTTTGACACGATCGTTAGGTTTACGCATACCACTATCTCCGCTAGCTAATTATAGTTTGCGGGCGACTGAGAATGTTTCAAAGGCTTCGATTTGATCACCCTCTTTCACATCGTTGTAATCTTTAACACCAACACCACACTCAATACCCTTCTTCACTTCATTCACATCTTCTTTAAAACGTCGTAGCGATTCTAAATGTCCAGTGTAAATCACCACATTCTCACGCAGTACACGAATAGGCAGATTACGTTTCAGCACACCTTCAATGACCATACAACCTGCAATTGCGCCAATTTTCGATGATCGGAACACACTGCGTACTTGCGCCAAGCCAACAATTTTTTCTTGTTGTTCTGGTGAGAGCATGCCTGACAAAGCCGCTTTAATCTCATCAATCAAGTCATAAATCACGCTGTAGTAACGTAAATCGACACCTTCGCCTTCAACTAATTGACGAGCAATAGCATCAGCACGAACATTAAAACCGATCACTACAGCGTTTGAAGCAATAGCCAAATTAACATCTGACCCAGTAATCCCACCAACGCCACTGGCAACGATGGTCACCTTTACTTCAGTTGTTGATAGCTTATGTAGTGCATCAGTAATGGCTTCTAATGAACCTTGCACATCGCACTTAATCACAATATTCAGCTCAAGCAATTCGCTCTCGCCCATACGATCAAAAATATTTTCAAGTTTAGCGGCCTGCTGACGTGCCAATTTCACTGCACGGAATTTACCTTGTCTAAAAAGAGCCACTTCACGGGCTTTTTTCTCACTTGGAACCACCATTGCTTCATCACCTGCACTCGGTGTTCCGGATAAACCGAGCACTTCTACAGGCATTGAGGGGCCAGCAACCAAGGTTTCTTTGCCATTATCACCAATCATAGTGCGGACACGACCGTACTCTGAACCCGCAAGCAAAATATCGCCTTTACGCAATAGTCCATGCTGAACCAGTATGGTGGCAGCAGGGCCACGGCCCTTGTCGAGTCGTGACTCAATAACAATGCCTGAGGCAGGGCCTTCTGGTATCGCTTTTAGTTCTAACACATCAGCTTGGAGTAAAATCATCTCCAATAAATCATCAACATTCTCACCCGTTTTGGCTGAAATAGGCTGGAAAACAACGTCACCACCCCAATCCTCGGGTATTACACCATGCTGAGTAAGCTCTTGTTTTACTCTCTCAAGATCCACACCGGGTTTATCAATTTTATTAATGGCAACAATCATAGGCACTTGTGCTGCTTTAGCGTGCTGAATAGCTTCAATTGTTTGAGGCTTAACACCATCGTCTGCGGCAACAACTAAAACAACTATATCAGTACACTGTGCACCGCGCGCTCGCATAGCCGTGAATGCCTCATGGCCTGGAGTATCAAGAAAGGTTATCACACCCTTGCTGGTCTCCACATGGTATGCACCAATGTGCTGGGTAATACCACCGGCTTCGGTACTGGTGACCTTGGTGCTACGAATGTAATCGAGCAAACTGGTTTTACCATGATCAACGTGCCCCATTATGGTGACTACCGGTGCACGTAAAATTGGAGCTACGTCACTCAGGTTTTTGTCAATTAAGTCAGCTTCTAAGGCATTTTCTTTGATCAACTTGGGCTTATGCCCCATTTCTTCAACGACAATAACAGCTGTGTCCTGATCAATAACTTGGTTGATAGTGACCATAGCACCCATTTTCATCATGGCTTTAATCACATCAGAACCTTTCACTGACATCTTCTGAGCCAGATTAGCCACGGTAATTGTTTCGGAGATAGGAACCTCCCTTACCATAGGCGCTGTAGGCCTCTCAAAACTGTGCTCCAAACTGTTGGCGGCTTTTCGCCCAAAAGATTTGAATTTCTTTTTAACACCAGAAACATTCAGTTCTTTACGCTCAATAGTCTTACCTTGGCGGGCTCGTTTTTTATCGGCTTTCTTCTTAGCTTTTTTACTGAGTGACTCGCCTTCATCATCAACTCGGTCGAAATCTAAAGCCTTTTCAACAGGCGCATTTGCTTCGGGTTCTAAGACAGCCGTCACTTCATCGACGGATTCATCAACCACTGACGCTGATTCTTGAGAAGGACTTTCTTCACTGGTCTTGCTTGCTGCAGACGCAGCTTCTTTTGCGAGGGCCTTCGCCTTAGCCTGCTCTTTAGCCATTTCTTCAGCCTCGAGCTTTTTACGTTCCTCTTCTTCACGCAAGCGAAGCTCTTCTTCTTGTTTTTGTTTTTCTACTTCACTGGGTTTTAGATACGTACGTTTCTTGCGCACTTCAACGCGAACCGTTTTTCGAGACACTTTTAATTCACTAACACTTTTACGTTGCAAGGTGATTTTTTTTGATGGTTTTTCATCCCCGGAGGTATGAGATGACTTTAGGTAGTCCAGTAGTGTCTGTTTTTGACTATCACTCACTAAAGCATTTTCATCCGCTACGGATATCCCTGCCGCTTCTAGTTGCAGAAGGAGCTTATCACTGGTGGTACCCACTGTGGTCGCTAAATTTTTTACAGAAACATCGGCCATTTTGCTTTACCACTCTGGTGACTATCTACTATACAAACCATGGTTCACGCGCTTTCATAATTAATTGGGCAGCGCGCTTTTCATCCATCCCTTCAATCTCAAGCACATCATCAACGGATTTCTCAGCCAGATCTTCACGACACAAAATGCCATTCTGAGCCAAGCGGTAAGCAAGATCACGATCCATGCCTTCCAATTCCAAAAGATCATTTTCAGGCTTAACATCGCCCAAACCCTCTTCAGTTGCTAACTCTTTAGTCAGTAGCACATCACGGGCACGCTCTTGCAATTCCTTAACGATATCTTCATCAAACTCGTCGATTTCCTCCATTTCCTCAGCAGGGACATAAGCCACTTCCTCTAAGGTAGAAAATCCTTCAGCTATTAAAATATTGGCAAGATCTTCGTCTACATCCAAATTTTCCATAAACAATTTTTTGGTCACTTCAGTTTCATCTGTGCTTTTGTTTTGCTCTTCTGATTCAGATAAAACATTCAATGTCCAACCGGTCAATTCACTGGCTAAACGCACGTTTTGTCCGTTTCGACCAATAGCCTGAGATAATTGATCTTCATCAACCGCCAAATCCATGCTATGAGACTCTTCATCCACAACGATAGAAGCTATCTCTGCAGGAGCCATGGCATTAATCACTAATTGAGCAGGATTATCATCCCATAGAATCACATCTACACGCTCACCATTCAACTCACTGGACACTGCTTGAACGCGTGAACCACGCATCCCAATGCAAGCGCCTTGAGGGTCTATTCGACCATCATTTGTTTTTACGGCAATTTTAGCTCTAGAGCCTGGATCACGTGAAGCTGCCTTAATTTCGATGACATCTTCAGCAATCTCTGGCACTTCGATGCGAAATAATTCTGCTAACATTTCTGGCCGTGTGCGACTTAACAACAATAAGGGGCCACGACGATCACGATTCACTTCATATAAGTAGGCACGCAGTCTATCGTTGACACGCACAGCCTCACGAGGAATCATTTCTTCTTTTAAGAGAATACCTTCGGCGTTTTCTCCTAGATCGACTAAAATGTGATCTCTAGCTACTTTTTTAACCACGCCGGTTATGATTTCACCAATTCGTTCTACGAACTGATCAGCTACTTTGGTGCGCTCTGCTTCACGCACTTTTTGAGTAATAACTTGTTTAGCTTGCTCTACAGCTCGGCGACCAAATTCAGGGGAATCGACTTGTTCTTCTACAACATCACCCGCCTCTAATTCGTCATCTATTTCTTTGGCTTTGCTTAGCGAGATTTGCTTACCGGGTTCTTCGATTTCAAGATCATCAGGCATCACTGTCCAAAATCGGAAAGTATCATAATCCCCAGTTTCAGGGTCAATTGCCACGCGCACGTCAACTTCTTCGGTGTAGCGTCTAGCCGCCACCGTCGCAAGCGCTTGCTCAATAGCTTCAAATATTACCGATTTATCGACCCCTTTCTCATTGGCAATCGAATCAACCACAAGCTTAATTTCTTTACTCATAGTGCCCACCTCAAAATACTAAATTCGCCTTTTCAATCTCCGCAAATACTAAACTTACCGTTTCATCTTCAACGCGTAAGTTCACTCCTCCATTTGTCACTTCGACCAGCTCACCTTGATAGGTACGCCGACCTTCTTCACTTGTTATTCTTATTTTTAACTGCTGCCCAACATATCGCTGGTACTGCTCGGCCGTATACAAGGCGCGCGTTAACCCTGGAGACGATACCTCTAAAAGGTATTGCCCTTGCATCGGGTCCTCTACATCAAGCACAGAGGCAATTTGGCGACTCGCACGCTCACAATCCTCTAGCGTAACCCCCTGAGGGGTCTCAATATAGATCTGCAAGCGCTGTTTACCTTCGAAACTGTTGAGTTCATAACCCCACAACTCGT
>JBGSSQ010000186.1:0-2160 GCA_041736975.1 Gammaproteobacteria bacterium | reverse complement strand
CTCAGCACCCTGATGCTGGCAGGGATCCGCGATATCTTGATCATCAGTACACCGCAAGATACTCCCCGTTTTGAACAATTGCTGGGTGATGGCAGTCAATGGGGCTTGAACCTGCAATACAAAGTGCAGCCAAGCCCGGATGGATTGGCCCAAGCCTTTATCCTGGGTGAAGAGTTCATCGGTGCAGACCCTTGTGCTCTTGTGCTGGGCGATAACATCTTTTATGGCCATGACCTGCAAAAACAACTGGAGTCAGCCGTAGTAAAACCAAGCGGTGCCACCGTCTTTGCCTATCACGTCCATGATCCAGAGCGTTATGGCGTGGTAGAGTTTGATAATCAGGGGACGGCAATGTCTCTGGAAGAGAAGCCGCTGGAGCCCAAGAGCAACTATGCGGTGACTGGGCTATATTTCTACGACAATAGCGTGGTGAAGATAGCCAAGAGTCTGAAACCATCTCCACGTGGTGAACTGGAAATCACAGATGTTAACCGCATCTATCTTGAACAAGGCAATCTGTCGGTGGCGATGATGGGGCGTGGTTATGCCTGGCTTGATACCGGTACTCATGAAAGCCTGATTGAGGCGAGCAACTTTATTCAGACCATTGAAACCAGACAGGGACTAAAGGTTTCTTGTCCGGAAGAAATTGCTTATCGGAAAGGGTTCATTGACGCGGAACAGATTCGGAATTTGGCTGCGCCGCTTGCCAAAAATGCATACGGTCAGTACTTGCTCAAGATGATCAAAGGGAAATAATGTCCATGAAGGGTATTTCAACTAAAATTCCTGAGGTTTTGCTCTTTGAGCCTAAGGTATTTGGTGATGAGCGTGGCTTTTTCTTCGAAAGTTTCAACCATCTACAGTTTGAGAAGGCTGTAGGGTATCCAGTCACATTTGTACAAGATAATCACTCCAAATCTAGTCAAGGTGTTTTGCGTGGGCTGCATTATCAAGCTGCTCCCCATGCTCAAGGTAAACTGGTACGTTGTATTTCCGGTGAAGTATTTGATGTTGCGGTAGACATCCGTCTTGGTTCCTCAAGTTTTGGACAGTGGGTTGGTGTGCACCTATCAGCCGAAAATAAAAGGCAGCTATGGATACCGGCAGGATTTGCTCATGGTTTTGTAACCTTAAGTGAAACAGCAGAATTTTTGTATAAAACAACTGATTATTATAATCCTGAAAGCGAGGGTGCTATTAGTTGGAATGATACTGATTTAAATATTTTATGGCCAGTATCAAATATAAAGTTATCGCAAAAAGATCAGGTAGCACTGCCACTATCAAGTTATGTTGAGGCAATGAATCTATGCAAGTGAAATTAATCCCGCTGCAAACACATGGCGATGAACGTGGTTCATTAGTAGCACTGGAAGAGGGGGAAAATATTCCCTTTGAGATCAAGCGTGTTTATTACATGTTCAAGACAAACCAAGGGGTGAGACGTGGCTTTCACGCCCATCGGACGTTGAAACAGGTTGCAATTGCAGTCCGTGGGTCTTGTCGCTTTTTGCTTGATGATGGTCATGAGCGAGTTGAGATATTACTGGATAATCCAGCTCAGGGACTTCTTATTGAGTCATTTATGTGGCGCGAAATGTATGATTTTTCTGATGACTGTGTACTAATGGTCCTGGCAGACCAGCTATATGATGAAAATGATTATGTACGAGATTATCAGGTGTTTATAGAGGCATCAAAGAAATGATCCACCCAACATCTATTGTTTCTGATAAGGCCGTGATTGGTAACAACGTTACAATCGGCGCATACACAATTATTTATGATAATGTTTTGATCGAAGATGACACTATCATTGAGGCATTTTGTGAGATCGGAGTTAGTAATAGCCTATCTGGTGGTGAGCGACTGCATATAGGCAAAAAATCGCATATTCGCTCTCATAGTATATTCTATGAAGGGTCTGTTTTTGGACCAGCATTAGTGACTGGTCATCGAGTGACTGTTCGCGAGAAAACCATTGCTGGAAAAAACCTGCAAATAGGTACCCTTTCTGATATTCAAGGTCATTGTCATATTGGTGACTATGTTAGAACACACAGTAATGTACACATTGGTCAGCATAGTAAAATTGGTAATTTTGTATGGATATTTCCATATGTTGTGCTCACAAATGATCCCCATCCGCCAAGCAAT
>JBGSSQ010000166.1:0-1880 GCA_041736975.1 Gammaproteobacteria bacterium | reverse complement strand
CATAAGCCGAAAGAATATGTCAGTTGAGGTGTGCTATGGATGATTTAATTAGTGAGTTTATAACGGAAACGTCTGAAAGCTTAGCAGTTTTGGATCTGGAGCTGGTAAAATTAGAGCAAAACCCAAACGACACAGCTATTCTTGGCAATATATTTCGTTTAGTTCATACCATTAAAGGCACGTGCGGCTTTTTGGGGCTGCCACGCTTAGAGTCGGTAGCACACGCAGGTGAAAACGTATTGGGCAAAGTGCGAGATGGAATGATTGTGGTGACTCAAACCACAGTGACCCTGATTTTTGAAGTATTAGATACCGTCAAGGGTATTATGGACTATTTGTCTGAAAATGGCTCAGAGCCTGAAGGCAGTGATGATGACCTCATTCGTCGATTAAATATTTATGCTGACAGTGATGGCGCAGATGATGGAGGTGGGGCTGTAGCTGTTGCAAATATTGATGCACCATCTGATGCGGCTGTGACCGCAGTTGCAAATGATGCTTCTTTTTTTGAACCCGATGAATTCGGGTTTGTGCCGGTGCCAGTGGTAAGTGAATTTAATTCTCCATCCATTGTTGAGGTTGATGCTGCCCCTGTAAAAGTTGACGCCCCTCAGCCAGCAGCCGTTGCCGCACCTGCGCCTCAACCTGCGCCAAAACCCGCGGCCTCACCGGCCAAGCCTGTTGCTAAGGCTGAGCCAAAGCCAGCAGGTGATGATGATAAAGCTGAAGCAGGGGGGCTTGCTGGTCAATCAATCCGCGTCAGCTTAAGTGTGCTTGAAAATCTTATGCAGATGGTGGGTGAGTTGGTGCTAACGCGAAATCAACTTGCGCAGATTGCCCGCACCAAAGAGGATAATGATTTTAAAACTCCGCTTCAGCGTCTAAGTCTTATAGTCAGTGAACTACAAGAAGGTGTGATGAAAACGCGAATGCAGCCCATTGGCAATGCATGGGCGAAGTTTCCGAGATTGATTCGTGATTTATCTTTGGAATTAGATAAAAAAATCGAATTACGTATGAAGGGTGCGGAAACCGAATTAGACCGCCAGCTGTTAGAAATGATAAAAGATCCTCTGACGCACATGGTGCGTAATTCATGCGATCATGGTTTAGAAACCAAAGAGGAGCGCGCCAAAACAAAAAAACCAGCAGTTGGTACTGTAACCCTTGATGCGTATCATGAAGGTGGTCACATTATTGTTGATATTATTGACGACGGTCGCGGTATCAATGTGGCGCGTATCAAACAAAAAGCGGTTGAAAATGGCTTGGCTACGCAAGAAGAGCTGGAAGCTATGAGTGACCATCAGATTGGTCAGTTCATTTTTAAAGCAGGTTTTTCAACGGCTGAAAAAGTAACCAGCGTGTCTGGTCGTGGTGTTGGGATGGACGTGGTGCGTACCAACATTGAAAAAATAGGTGGCACGGTTGAGTTGGAGTCTGTACCTGGGGTTGGATCAACATTCCACATTAAAATTCCACTAACACTTGCCATTGTATCTGTGTTGGTGGTGCGCGCATCAGAACAAAAATTCGCAATCCCTCAAATTAATGTGGTGGAGTTGGTGCGTGCGGGCAGGCGCATGGAGCATAAGGTGGAAATGCTAAATGGCTCACCAGTTTTGCGTTTGCGGGATAAATTGCTGCCTTTAATTTCATTGTCGAGAGTGTTGCAGCTGCCGAGCAAAGCAGAGCAAAATAATTTTGAGAATTGTTACATTGTAGTCTGCCGAATTGGTGCAAGTGATTATGGTTTAATTGTTGATAGTGTCTATGACACAGAAGAAATTGTAGTAAAACCAGTATCTTCACGATTGCAAGGTATTTCTATTTATTCTGGAAATACGGTGTTAGGTGATGGTAATGTCATTATGATATTG
>JBGSSQ010000152.1:0-4338 GCA_041736975.1 Gammaproteobacteria bacterium | reverse complement strand
ATTCGTAGTAATTCGGAAAGAATTTTGCTATAATATTAAGGTTACGTAGAAGCTGGGGGCGACTGGCTTCGACGTGGATTACAGAGCCTCAGGTGCATGTCGAGCATGTAGCTTCACTCGTAAAAATGAGTTGCAAAATATAGTAGCAAACGAAAACTACGCCGTCGCAGCCTAAGGGCCGCGACTCACTCACCGGATAGGGCTTGTACTTCCGGGGTCTGCTTCGGTAGACTTGAGTGATAACCCTTTACAAGATCGCAGCGGAGATCGCCTTAGTCAATGCTGTCAAAACCTATCAAGGCTCGCTGCTTGTTCCCCTGCCTGTCGGGTAGCCAGTAGCTAAAACAATGACACGGCTAAACATGTAGTACCAACGGTAGAGGGTTTGCGGACGCGGGTTCGACTCCCGCCGCCTCCACCATAATGATGAGCTCAACTGAGCTCTTGAACTGAACCTCTCTTTAGTTGTGACGTCACACATGACCATATCGTATAACGATTTTGAAAAGGTAGACCTGCGATCTGGCACTGTCATTAAAGCAGAAGTCTTTGCCCGCGCCCAAAAGCCCGCCTATAAGGTCTGGGTTGATTTTGGCGAAGAGATCAGCATCAAACAAACCTCGGCGCAAGTCACAGTACATTATACCCCCGAATCACTGATAGGCCGACAAGTAATGGGCTGTATCAACCTGGGAACGAAAAACATCGCTGGTTTCACTTCTGAATTTTTACTCGTAGGTTTTCCTGACATAAATGGCGCTATCAGCCTCACTACTGTAGATCCCACCGTCCCCAATGGGATGAAAATGTTTTAACTAGACGGAAAAACCATCATGACAATCGCCAACACATCCAACCCACAAAGCTCTGAATTGGGCAAAAAATCTGCTTATGACCCCATTTACAACCCAGACAAGCTATTTCCCATTGCCAGAAAAAGCAACCGATCCACTATAGGCATTCATTCTGACACCCCACCTTTTTTTGGATTTGATACCTGGAACCACTACGAGGTTTCGTGGTTGAACGAAAATGGTATGCCGTTGGTCGCTCTAGCTGAAATAATTATTGACTGTCATTCCGCCTTTATTATCGAATCGAAATCGATGAAGTTGTATTTCAACTCATTCAACAACTCAACATTTAAAGACATTGACACGGTGCAAAACATTATAAAAAATGATTTAGAAAAACAGCTCAACAGCACGGTAGTCTTTGTTAAATTGACCCCCCTTAGCTGTGTTCATAATCAAATACTTTCATCAGCTTTAGACGGTATCAATCTTGACACCTTAGACATTGAGTGCTCAAAATACAACAATGATCCTACCTATTTAATCACAGAGGATAATGAGACCGAAGAAACCCTTTGTAGTGACCTACTCAAAACCAACTGCCTTGTCACTAATCAACCTGACTGGTGCAGCGTGCAAATACACTATAAAGGCAAGCAAATTAACCATGAAGGCCTTCTTCGCTACATTATCTCTTTCAGAAACGATAATCAATTTACAGAGCACTGCATAGAAAGGATTTTCACACAAATTATGCAGTATTGTCATCCCAAGTCATTAACAGTTTATGGGCGCTCTACCCGACGTGGCGGTTTAGACATTAACCCAATACGCTCCACTGAAAAACTCAATGTTTCATCACTTGCCAATAACCGGCTCTGTAGACAATAACGCTGCCCCCCGTCATTGCGAGCGAAGTGTGGCAATAAGGACGGAGGCAGCAACAATGAACGCCAGTTGAGTCCCATAGCTTTAGAGTGTAAACTGGTTATCAGTCATCAAGCTTGAATAAAGGAATATCACTATGAACATACTGGTCACTGGCGCATCCGGGTTTATTGCTGCCCAAATCGTATCTGACCTTATCACGGCAGGCCACTCCTTAACCTGCTGCGTACGTGACACAGCATATGCTCAACAAATCTTTCCTAACGCTCACATTATAAAATGCGACTTTATCAAAGACACTCAATCTGATACTTGGATACCACGTCTAAAAAATATCGATATTGTTATTAATTGTGTTGGGATTCTTTACCACCCCAATAAAAAAATAATCTGGGCAGTACACCATGACACACCGCGCGCACTTTTTGATGCTTGTGTGACAGTAGGGGTTAAGAGAATTGTACATATTTCAGCACTGGCTGTGGATAAATCAGCTGTAGAGTACGCTAAAAGCAAAAAAGCCACGGATGATTACTTAGCCACACTCCCCATAACATCGATCACCCTACGCCCATCCTTAGTTTACGGCCGTGGCTCCTACGGTGGTAGCTCTTTATTTAGAGGGCTCGCCGGCCTGCCTTGGATTATCCCAATACCCGGAAAAGGCACCCAGGAGTTCCAACCTATTCACAGTGAAGACCTATCCAAAGCGATTCTAGCACTACTGGAAAAACCGCTAAGCACAAGCCTAATTTTAGACGCTGTTGGCCCTCGAAGAGTTTCTTTAAAAACGGTATTAACAACCTTACGTGGCTGGCTAGGTTTTCCTAAAGCCAAATGTTTATTCATCCCCCTCTCTTTAATTAAATTAGGCTCACTTCTCGGTGATTTAATTCCTTATTCAGCCATGAACTCGTCTTCCATTAAAATGCTGGCACAAAACAATATTGCCACCGAGGAGTCTGCCCAAATATTTCACCAACACATTGGCTTCACCCCTAGAGATTTCAACACCGGCGTTTTCAGTCACCCCAGTACAGTGCAAGATCACTGGCATGCGCGACTGTTTTTTCTCAAACCTGCGCTACAATTCAGTCTAGCATTTCTCTGGCTATTTACAGCATTCTGCAGCGCTATACTCTCGCCCAAATCAGCTTCTTATCATCTAATGGGTCAAGTCGGTATCAGCGCTTATTGGCAACCAATAGTACTTTATACCGCTGCAGCAATGGATGGTTTATTAGGCTTAGCCATGTTGTTTTGGTACCAACTAAAAAAAGTTTGCATCCTGCAAATAGGTTTTATTGTTGCCTATAGCGCCATTATCACTGCCAAAATCCCTGCTTTTTGGCTTGACCCTTTCGCGCCAATTGCTAAAAATATACCCTTAATTATTGCTACCCTTATCTTTCTTGCCGTGGAGTCAGATCGCTAACTCTGGCCTTTACCTTAACTTGACTTAAGGCATTGTAAGCGGTAAAACAACTCAGACGTATCAAAAATAAGCCAAACATCACAGAAGGTGAGTAAACACTATGCAATTGAGCAAATTCCTAACACTATTGATGGCACTTTTATCTTGTACATTTTTAGCACAGTGCCACTCTAACGATCATGAACTTCATGGCTATGTCGAAGGACAATTGACCTACTTATCTTCACCAGCAGAAGGCAAACTGCTGGAGCTTATGGTTAAACGCGGACAACAAGTCAAACAGGCTGCCGCACTCTTTACACTGGACCCACTGCCTGAATCAGCTGAACTTGAATTTGCTACCGCCAGTGTTAACCAAGCTCACGCCAACTTAAACAACTTACTGGTAGGTAAACGCCCGACAGAATTAGACGCGATCAGGTCACAAATCAATGAAATCAAAGCCAAAATCACATTTCTGCAAAAAGAACACCAACGCTATAAAATATTAGTCTCACGATCGGCGATCGAACAAGAGCGACTGGATAGAACCGTGCAGGATCTCGCTATTAGCACCGCACAACTCAAAGCCTTAGAAGCCAATTTAAGCACCGCAAAATTACCAGCCCGCGAACAAGAAATCAAAGCCGCAGAAGCCACCTTAACCTCTACGCAAGCACAATTCAATAAAGCCCATTGGATACTGGGAGAAAAAGAACTAAAAGCACCTCTAGATGGTCAGGTTTTTGATACGTACTACAAAGTCGGTGAAAGAGTACCAGCCAATCATCCCATACTCTCACTATTGATTCCCCAAGATATAATTGCCGTATTTTTTGTACCAGAAGAACAACTAGCCAGTACTCATCTACAACAAAAAATTACCATTCTGTGTGATCACTGCCAATCGCCTTATCAAGGCCTCATCTCTTTTATTTCCCCAGAAGCACAGTATACACCGCCCGTCATCTACAGTAATAGTGCACGCAGCAAACTGGTGTACCGAGTGGAAGCACAAATAATACCTCAAGATGGTAAAAAACTGAATCCAGGCCAACCCATAGACATTGTCTTAAATGGGAACACTCAATGACACCCTCTGAAAAGACAAACAATAATAAGCTCGCTATTGATGTGCAAGATCTCTATAAAAGATTCGGTAATCTTCATGCTGTCAATGGTGTATCACTTCAAGTCAAACAAGGTGAAATTTATGGTTTTCTCGGCCCCAATGGCGGTGGC
>JBGSSQ010000140.1:0-15286 GCA_041736975.1 Gammaproteobacteria bacterium | reverse complement strand
GGTTCGTGTATTGTGTAAGCACTGTAGACGTGATTATCCTGCTACACACAAGGAATGTGAGGTGTTGAAGGTTGATATCAGTCAGCCGCCGACCCTTTATGAGGCAGTAGGCTGCGAATTTTGTAATCAAACAGGGTATATGGGGCGCGCAGGCATTTACGAAATTATTGAGATTGATGAGAAAATGCGAACTGAAATTCATGAGGACTGTAGTGAACAAGAAATGATAAAATACGTACGCACTGTAACGCCTGGTATTCGAGAAGATGGGTGTGCACGTGTGTTAGCCGGCGAGACAACTTTGAGTGAAGTGATTCGAGTAACAAGCAGTTAAAAAAGCAATTCAATCCGGAGAGTCTAATTGGCAGTTTTCAAATACATTGCAACAAATCGACAAGGTGACATGAGTAAAGGTGTCCTTGAAGGCGACTCGCCGGCTCAAATTCGACAGCAGCTGCGGGACTTGGGTAAGATTCCTATAGAAGTTACCTGTACAGAAGAACGTAAAAAAGCCAAAGGCCGTTTTAGTTTTGTTATTAAGAAAAAAATTCCACCGGCTACGCTGGCGATGTTAACATTTGAATTTTCCACTCTAATCAATGCCGGTTTGCCTATAGAAGAGGTCTTGTTGAATTTGGCTGAGCAGAGTGAAAAAGGTTATATTAAAAGCATTTTTTTAGGGGTGCATGCTAAAATTGTTGAAGGGCATTCACTGGCCGCCGCATTAGCTGAATACCCGCGTACCTTTTCGGGACTTTATCGTGCGAGTGTTGCCGCAGGTGAACGATCAGGTCAGCTTGGCAATGTGCTGCAGCGATTAGCAGATTATTTAGAGCGCCAACAAGCAGTCCAAGCTAAAATACAAAGTGCGCTTATTTATCCGAGTATTTTAACCTTCGTATCAATCTCTGTAGTGGGATTTTTGTTGGCATATGTAGTACCTAAAATTGTCACTGTTTTTACTAACACAGGTCAGGCGCTGCCTGGAATTACGTTGACACTTTTATGGCTAAGTGCTTTTGTGGCTTCTTATGGTTGGTTATTGTTGTTGGGTTTTATGGTTCTGGCGTTTATTGGTGAGCGAATGATGCGCAGTGTTTATTATAAAACCATCTTGCAAAGTATCATATTGAAACTACCTGTTCTAGGCCATACCATACGTGAAATTAATACAGCGCGTTTTTCTCGAACTTTTGGTATTTTATTTGCTGCTTCAGTGCCTGTACTTGAGGCAATGCAATCAGCGAATAGTATTGTCAAATTACTACCTATGCGAAATGCCATTGATGTGGCTATCAATAAAGTGCGCGAAGGTTTACAGATTCATCGTGCATTACAAGATACCGGTTATTTTTCATTGTTAAGCGTGCGATTAATTGCCGCCGGTGAAATGACCGGGAGGTTAGACGTTATGCTTGAAAAAAGTGCTGATTATCAGGAGAAAGTTGTGGCTCAAAAAATCGATATGGCACTGGCATTATTTGAGCCTGGGATGATTTTGATTATGGGTATGATCGTATTATTCATCGTATTGGCTATTATGCTGCCAATCTTTGAAATCAATCAGTTTGTTGGATAGTTTTTTGACAAGGAGAGTTTAGATGATAGCAACAGTAAGGAAATGGCAAGGATTTACTTTGATTGAAGTGATGGTGGTCATTGTAATTTTGGGGATTTTAGCAGCATTTATCGTTCCTAAAATTATTGGTCGTCCAGATGAAGCTAAAGTGGCAAAGGTAAAGAGTGATATTCGTACCCTGCAGACTGCACTAGATTTATATCGATTAGATAATGGTGTTTATCCTTCCACGGATCAAGGGCTGCAAGCATTAATTCAGAGACCTACTAGTGAGCCTATTCCTTCAGGCTGGAGAGGTGCGTACATTCAAAAGTTGAATGAAGATCCATGGGGACGCCCTTATCACTACTTAAACCCAGGTGAGCATTTAGAGATAGACATATTTTCCTACGGGCCTGATGGTAAGCCTGGTGGAGAGGGGCTGAAGGCAGAAATTGGCAATTGGAGCGATTAGTGTGCTGAGTTGGCGAACACGCCATCATGGCTATACCTTAATTGAGCTTATTATTGTCATTCTAATCATCGGCCTGATTACCTCGGTGATACTGTTGCGTATGGGTACTGTTCGCTTCGAGCGCAAGGTTTCGATCTTTGCTGATCAAGTGCAGTCATTTATTCAAGTTTGTCAACAGCAGGCTATTTTACAACCTGCTGTTATAGGCTTGGTTTTTCAACCTGATAGTTTTCAGGCCTATTACTTCACTGACACGGAATCACCAACGTGGCGTTCTTTGGCAGAAAAGGATAGTTTTTGGCAGCCTCGTCTCATACCTAAAGATGTTTTTTTACACATTACCGCCTCTGTGCCAGTCACTCGAGATGTTATAACGCCGCAGGTAGTGATTCAATCTAATGGTGATTTAACACCTTTTGTGATTGATTTAGGCTATGTGGGAGAGCCTGCTCATTATCGATTGACTGGCAGTGATGCTGGAGACTTAACACTTCAGGTATTGCCATGAAAAAAATAGTTCAATACCAAGCTGGCTTTACATTAGTAGAAATGTTGATAGCGTTGCTTATTTTGAGTATTGCGTTTAGTGCCATTTTATACTCAGTGAATCAGAGTGTGCGTATAGCCACACAATTAGAAGAAAAAGTAGCGGCCACTTGGGTTGCCGAAGATGTTATTACCCGCGCACAATTGGGCGTTTTGAAGGCAAGTAGTGGTACTAAGATGAGTTTAAATAAAAATTTTCGTTGGGAGGCACGTAGCAAATTTACACAAAACACGTCAGTGCAAGAAATTGAGGTGTCAATCCAGAATCAAAATCAGGACACTGTTTTGCTGATCACTGCCTATGTTGGAGTTAATAGTGCAAAATAATCGAGTTAAACAACGAGGGTTTACCTTATTAGAAATTGTTATCGCAATGGCAATTTTTGCCGTTGTAATGGTGATGGTAATGGGGGGGCTTAATATGGTGGTTCGAGCGCAAGAAAAGGTCAGTGTGCGAGCGAAGCGTTTAGCTGACATACAAATGGCTATGGCAGTGATGGCTAGTGATTTAACCCAAATTGTGCCCCGTGCAGTTCGAGGTAACAGCCAGGATATCATCCCCTCAATCGTAATAGATATGGGCAAAGATGTTCGCTTAGAGTTCACCTCTGGAGGTATAATTAATCCAAACGCCGTTTATAGGCGGAGCACTCTACAGCGGGTTGGTTATGGTTTGCTGAACACTAGTTTAATGAGATTCAGCTGGCCAGTGCTAGATCGTGTGAGTAGTACGGCTATGGGTCAGCGACATTTATTGGCAAACGTTTCAGGCTTGACCGTAGAATATGTTAACGAACGTGGTGAGTTTGTCAGCAATGCTAGTTCAAGTGAAGCAGCTGTCGGTGTTTATATTGATATAGACCTTGGAGCTGAAGGGCATTTGCAGCGCCTGTTTCCATTGCATGGGGAGATTGTGAATGCAGCCCAATCCTAAAAATGTATCGGGCTCCGCTATTGTCGCCGTGTTGCTTGTGGTGGCTATTATCACCATTATTGCTGTAGGTTTAATGTCACAACAGCGCATTGATATTCGTCGCACTCAGCAACTACAAACAGCTAGTCAAGCCTATCGTTATTCACAAGCCGTTGTATTTTGGGCGGCGGGTGAGTTAAAAAAACCTGACAACGCTTCAGCCAGTGATAAAGATCAGGATACAGTTTGGCAACTAGATTTCCCTAGCTTAGCGATTGAGGGTAATCGCGGGCAGGTGAATGGACGTCTTGAACGTTTAGATCAAAGAGTCAACCTCAATGGCCTAACGGAGATCACTGATCAAGATGATTTTGTGTTGTCTATGGGCTTGAAAGTGCCAGATTTGTCAGAATTTGAGCTTAGGTCAATTTTAAAAAATCTGAATGATTGGGTTGCTCCCACTAATGATACAACTGAGGAGCCCGCTAACAATGATAGTTATTATACCTCACTAACCCCACCATACAGTCCTGCGCATATGCCTATGGTTAGTGTGTCAGAGCTAAGGTTAGTGGTCGGTGTGGAGGCTGAAGTCTATCAGAAACTACTGCCTTATATTATTGCGCTGCCTTCCGAAGTTGTAGGCAAAACGGGAAAGGACTACTACTTACTTCAAGCCGAAGTCGTGCTGGATGATCAGCGGTTACGCGTGTATAGTATACTGCATAAACAGGGTGCACCCCCGAGTGTTGTGGTTAAGGTTTTATGGTCGACCCGCGGCACTTGGTAGCTTGTGTTGCATGATGATAGATTGAAACCGTCGCAAAATAGGGTTAGTGGGTTAATTTTCGTTCTATTTTATGCGAGGGATTTTTCGATAAAGATGAGCGTTGTTCAACTTTATTGGTAATTAAAAGGCTCTTAAAAGGATTTTATATGGCTAGTCGATTGATTATTCATATGCGGGGAAGTGAAGGTGATCTCAGATGGTTTTTCGAAGGCGAAGAACGATCGGCTTCGACTTCATCCGCGCAATCTTTGCAGCAAAAATCATGGGATGATTTTAGCGGTGAAGTGTATGTGTTCGTTCCTACGTTGGATATTTATCTCACTCAGACAAAGTTGCCTCAATTGTCTGCGACCAAATTGCAAAAGGCAATTCCTTACGCTATTGAAGATGAGATAACTCAGGAAGTTAAGAGTTGTCATTTTGCTTTTACTCCCATAGACAGTGCGGGTAATATCGCTATCGCTGTGGCAAGTCAGGAGCGTATGAATGCATGGTTAGAAAGCCTACCCGCCGCTCTTAAACAAAACTTGAGAGCGATGATCCCTGACGTGCTATGTTTGCCATGGGCTGAAGGTAGTTGGACAATTGGAGAAATGGGTGATCTTGCATTAGTGCGTCTTGATAGGTTAGCTGGATTTGCTATAGAGAAAGATAATGTGGTGAATTTTCTTGCGCAATATATGCGAGACAATAATCATCAAGTTGAAAAAATAGTCCTAGTCACAGTTGCACCAAGCTCACCACTGGAAAGAGAGATTGTCGATAAATTACAAATCCCTGTAGTGTTAAGTGCGCAAAAAGAAAGCTGGCCTATCGTATTAATAAAAAATTACGACAAAGAGCACGTCGTTGATTTATTACAGGGTGAGTATCAATCGAATTATTCTGGGCGAGCGCTGCCTCGATTAAGGCGTGTTTTTTGGAGAATGGCTGCCGCTTGGTTAATAATATTAACTGGATTTGGTTTAATAAAATTATCACTACTGACTTATCAAACTCATAAATTAGACGGACAGCTAGCTACTATTTATGATGAAATATTCCCTGGCGAAAGCTATAAAGTGAATTCAAAACAGCGAATTGAAACGGCATTAGCGGCAGTAAAGAAAGCCAGACAGCAGAACGTGTTTTTAAGATTGGTAGCGGCCGCTTCCCCCATTTTAGTCAATACCAAAGGCGTTGTGGTTCAAGGTGCTGTTTTTAGTAATGCACAGTTGGATGTGCAGGTTGAGGCAAGTGATTTTCAGTTGCTTGATAAAGTCACTGCTGAATTGCGGGCCAAGGGTGTGATTGCTGAGCAAAGTAGAGCGACCAAAATTGGTGATGTGACGCAGGCTCATCTATTACTTAAAGAAAGAATGTAAGGATTGATTATGAATAAATGGCTTAGAAATTTATCTGAGCGAGATCGTCTCGTAGTCTATTATGGCAGTATTATTTGTGCCCTCCTATTATTCTTTTTCATGTTCTGGAGCCCATTAACGCAAAGAAATGCAGGTTTGGTGGACAGTAATGCTAACACGCGAGAGCTAATCGGCTGGATGCAAAAAACAAAAAGTCAGCTAGCGAAACTGCACCAACAAGAAAAAAATAAAACAGCGAATAATGTTTCACTGCTGTCCGCTATAGAGCAGTCTGTTAAACGTAATCGCTTGGATAGTGCAGCCGGAGAAATTAAGCAAGTCGATAGCAATCGAGTCAATGTTTCATTCCCAAAAGTTGATTATCTCGCTGCTATGCGATGGATTGAGGATGTGCAGGTTACCTCTGCCAGCAAGATTGATAAAGTGGCCATTCAAAAAACTGAAACACCAGGTCTGGTTCGGCTAGATGTTACTCTGCTACGCTAGTTAGCTGAAGTAGTCTGGGTATGTTAAGGTTTTCTTAATCTTGTTTGTTGTATTATAACATCACTTTAAAACGCTAAGAGATCGAGGGTGCTATGCAACAAGATTCTGGATTTTCTAAAGACCAACTTTGGGCAAACTCTCGCGTGAGTTGAAGTCTATGCTCAACGTCATTCTGCTGCGAGTAGCCCACAGAGACGAAAATGCAACAGAATCCCCAGCCAATATGAAGTTCACTTTGAAACTGAAATCAGATGCGACAATAAATTTTGAAGTTAAGCGGAAAAATATTCCAGGGGTTTTTCGTGCTGAACTAAATGATTCTAAATATCCTTTAGGAACACCGATGCTAATGCGAGGAGCGTTAGCGCTGTTGGTGAGTTTTTATTGACAAGACTTCAATCAAATCAACATGGAGATACCAAAAGGCCAACGAAATCGAACCGTTAGCCCACCACGCATAAGCTTTTCATTGGATGATTTTAACTGACTTGGTTGGTCAGGCTCAAAAGGGGGTTTCTGATCAGCCTGCAATATTAGGTTGGGCAGTAAATCAGGTGCCTGGATCACAATCACATGTGAGTCATCCAGCAAGGACTGAAGAGAAAAAGGATGCAAGCACTAAAGACAGGGACTCAACCATGAAAAAAATCATTTTATTAAGGAAGAGACTCGTCCTGAGTATCGATTATAGCTTAGTCTGATGGTTGAGCGTTCTCATCTTATGCTCCACCCAGCTGGGGTTATAGACAAAAGCGTGATGTCCGTGGTAAAATTATCTAATATAAATATTAAAAAGGTTTGAGTTAACGTATGAAAAAATATTTAATAGCTTTTGTTTTCAGTGTAATCTCATTTTCTACAGTATCCTACGGAGCAGTGTCGGAAACTCTGGTGCCCTCTAAAGGTGACTATTCCAAAATAAGAGATTCCAGTCTACTTCCACCAGATTTTGAGCCAAGAGTTACTAGCAGTATAGATCTTAAAAAAGATCCTGAATTTAAGAGGCTGATAAGAGGTAAAATCCATCGTATGCCTGCTGTTTTTCTCCATTATTCCTATTCTAGTGAAGGGGTCAATGACACGGCCTGGGGTTGTGCATGGCGAGGCATTCAGACCGTCCTATCATCCTTCTATAATGGAGATGTAACACTAGTCCCCCCCTTTAAAGAACTCTATGAAAATTATGGTGGTCGTGAGTTTTTAGAAAAGGAACTCGAATTAAGATATGATAATTTACCTGATGATGAATGGTTAGCGCCTCACGAAGAATGGCATATGTGGGGCGATGTTCTGGTGGGGCAAATGATCGCCCAACGTTTAGGCATGAAAAATACTTTGGTGACATTAAACGCAAAGCCAGAATCTTTTATGCCAAAAGTTTCTGATAAAGTTACTGATTTCCCAACGCTCAAACGTCTAATCAAACAGCATTTTGCACATAAAGGATTTCCAATCCTAATTGATAATGGAACATATGCCTTAAATATTCTGGGTGTAGGCGAGAAAAGAGACCGTTTTTTCCTTTTAATTGGCGATCCACATCTAAACTTTGAAAGAGATAATCACCCACTAAACGGTATTTATATTATTGAATTAGATCGTCATGGGCGTCAGGTGTGTATACAATATCCAGCGATTCATAATCATTATGATTCTCATAGCTATAAAACACTTCAGTTCACAAAAAACGCTAAGTGGGATATTCTATTCACAACGAATTGATGGGTTGATGGGCGGGCATGTCTAACATTGAACTAAATTAGAAGAGCTAGTTTCAATGTTAGACCTGCCCCCATCAATTAAATGATAGTAGTGTTGGGTGAGCGGTAAGTCATATCTAAGCTGGTGTGCAAACAAGGGTCTGAGAGCTCTTAGTTTCTATAAACTCCTCCCAGAGGGTGATGGGGCTCACAGCATCACCCATAAAGGTGCTTGAGTACCATAATGATTCAAAATCCGAACCATATTGCTTCGCAGCATCACGTGAAAGTTCATAGTAACCAGGGCGTGGCAAAATCGTCGAGCCCACATAAATACTGCCTATTGGTGCGCTTAAGGTATACGCGATGGTGATTTTCACATTACCTTGCTCAAGTTGCTGCCAATCTAAAGTGACAACGGGTATTAAATCATAGCCTTGTTCTCGCTCAAGAAAGGCGGGAATGTCTGTTAATGGCACTTCAATAAGCACGCCATTAACAACATCATCCACGTCATCTGTGTTATGAACATTGAGCATGCCGGTGGCCTGTGGGTTGCATGGAATTCCCCAATGCGAGCCCTTTGTTATAGGCACATCTCGATCAAAAAGCCGTTTTAACCCAAAAGCTAGGGCAGGGCGGCGAGTCTCCAAGGCTTTTGGGCTAAGTGTTTTGCTTGCTGAATTGACATCCATAAGGCTGCCATAGCTAAAGAGTGTGAGCTGGTTTTTTCCTTCTGCCTCTAACAGTTGACTAAGATCATGATTTGGGTAGGCGTAAGTAGGTAAGCTTTTAGTTTGTTGATAATGCTCATAGATCAGTGGGTCATTAGCCATGGTCTCAACGGCCAAAGCATTATTAATCATCATTACAGCGATTAGGATAATCAATAAAATATTTTTCATAATGACTTTCTCAAACTCATTTCATTGTTTGGTGAAAACGATGCTAATCACTATCTTACAACATAATACTTAAGATAATATTATTGAGCTCAATGCCAGCGCAAAGTTCTTGCAACTCTTATATCGACGAAACGAATGGTCCCTTTACTTTAATTCCAGCGGTTACCAACTGGCCATTCGCTGCAAATGTAGAGATAAGGCTTTTTAGTTTTATCAGCCCTTGATCTTGCATTAACACATCCCTCATTGGTATTTGAAAATGATAATGTTAGCCCTGATTTACATTAGACCACATTTTTCACCACTACTTGGCTCATCTTCATCATGGATTTTATTTGCTGGATTATTGGCAATCCCATCGTACCACTTGGTATCAACCAATTTTATACCAATAGCATCAAGATGTGTTTCACACCACGAGAGGCAATTATGGTGCGCACGTGCCTCCTTCATTCTAAACAGGGTATAAATACCACCTGAACCTGGTAAGCTATACGCCAGCCTTTCACGCTGATCAGAGCGGATGTTTTCCAGAAGAAGATTCGCTTTAGCTGGGTCAATGAGAGTGCGTTTTGCACAACATTGACCTACTAACCCTTCCATATCGAATAAAGATTTATCAGTTATTTCAATTAAACCCTGGCCGAAGCTATCAGATTTTTTAGGCTTGCCATAGCTGTCAGGAACCAAATGTTGACGCATTTCAAGGACAAAATCAATTCGACGAACACGGTAATAACCTTCTTCAACACTTTCTAATATCATAAAAGCATGATGCACATTATTACCCTGCTTCTTTCTAACTATGGAAAGCACCCAGTTATCTTCTTGTAGAATGCGCGAACTATGAAATAGACTGCGTCTTGGGTTATTTCGACTATAAGGGATTCGCTCGTGACGCTGCATAATAATCTCTGTCGAAGATTTTGTTGACACTTGCACCTTCATGCCTCTTTGCAGCAAAATACTCTCTTGAAAGCGGTCAAGCCCATAGACACCGAGCATTTGTGCATTTTTCGCTATCAATCCCCAAGGATTACTACGCCAAGTCAAATGCAAAGACAGGGATTTTTGCTTCAGCGACCAAATACTAATACTGCCATCAGCCATTGCGATTATAATAATACTTAGATCTACCACAGACCATTTGATCACAGTAACAGGACAAGGCAGACTGCATTCAGATCTCGCCAATCCCTTAAGCACATCCCAAAGCACAATCCTATTATTATCATCACTTGACATCGCCCACTGATTTTTCGGACTTATGGCCAATGCATTGATTGGTGCCATATGACTTAACCAACGTGCCTTATTGACCCCTCTATGCACATCCCAATGGATAATCTCGCCATTTTCAGCGCCAGATAGTAGCACATCTTGGTTATGACTGATTGCCAAAGTAGTGATAGACGCTGTATGTCCACGCCACTCAGCAACACAAGGATCTGGTTGGTTATTCCAGCAACGTATCGTTCCATCACCTGAGCCAGAATAGAATAGCAGATTGTTTAAACCACTAATTAGGCTAGTTACCGTATCTTTATGTGCATCCCATGTTTCTACACATTCGCCATTAATCAGCCAAAATTTAATTGTTTTATCTTCGGAACTAGAAAAAAATGAAATGTTGTTAGTACATATTGCTAATGCTGTTATTGTGCCCTGATGACCTAAATAAGTGTTTAATATAGCACCGGTGGCTAAATCGTATCGGGTAATTTCCCCATTCAATGCCGTACCAAGTGCCCAAGTTGCATCAGTATTCACAATCAACTTAGTTGTTGATACTCCTACTTGCCAGCTCATCGTACACTGCTCATTGTTTATAGCCCATCTCTTTATTGAGCTATCTTTTGCTGCTGACAATAAAGTGGCGCTATCTTCACTCAAAACAAGTTGATTAATACTAGCACTGTGGCCTTGATTGACTACCCAACATTGCCCGGCCAGAGTTTCCCATCGCTTAAGTTTTTTGTCATAAGAGCCAGTTAATATCAAGCTGTCATCAGCGCTTAATGCAATACTAGTTACCACCTCAGCGTGTTCACTCCAAATTGAAACACAAGCCCCGGTGCTAAGATCCCAACGTCTCACTGTATTATCTTTTGAACCTGAAAATAGCCATTTACCATCATGACTACATGCTAAGGCGCGCACTTCACCCGTGTGACCAACAAGGGTCTGCACACAAGATGCATTAGTGGCAGTAAATTGTTGCTGAACCTCATCCCATTGTAAGCTAATATCCCACTGCTTAATTGATCTTTCTTTTGAGCCTGAAAAGACATAAAGTTCGTCTGGGGAAAGAATTAGCACCTCAATAGACCCCATATGGCCATGCCAAGTATACTCAACACGATTTTCAGGTACTGACCAACGTTTAATACTTCTGTCATCTGAGCCTGATATTGCCCACAAGCCATTTCGACTAAGCGCTAAAGCATTAATACCCAGACGATGGTCAGTCAAGGCTTGTTGCCCAATAATAGCGCAATGATTCGCGCCCGCATGGCTAATTGTCCACACATAAATATCAGTTTCGTAACAGCTTGATAGCGCCAAAGTAGCATCAGCATTTAGCGCTAAACTCAGCACAGGCGCTAACGATTGGTTTGCTTGCCAATCAATCACTTGGATGGCATCGCAGAGATTATGTAATAGCAAATTACCTTGATAAGTGCCGAAGATAATTTTGCCGCCACTTATTGATATGGCGCTTGCAGTGATCTCATCATCTGGCGCCATCATAACTCTGTGACTCGCCAGGTATTGATGCGTATTGCTAGTAAATAAGTACCAGCCCAATTTGGTAACGACAATATACTGTGCTGATTCAGGCGCAAGATAATAACAAGCAACTATCTCGCTGTCGAGCTCATCCCAAGGTAAATCTCCTGTCTGAATCTGATCGACACAACTTCCTGAAAGATTGGCGCGAGTTAACCAAGCACGAGAAAAATTGACCCCGCGCAAATCTGCATCACGAAGATCTGCTTCATCAAAATTCCCTCCAGAGAGATTCGCATAGGGTATGCGTATACGTGCAAACTTTTCTCCAACGAAAGGTTTATTAGCGGCAACAAGAATAGTAATCGCATTCGCAGCTGCGATAGCGATGCGGGGTTCATGTTTTGAATCTTCAAGGATAGACCTCAGAGATAGTTCAAAATCGGGATCCTTGGCCACATAATCAACACCTAAACGAATCATCGCTGGATTAGTTGTTAGCAACTCCTTATTGATTTCTAAGCCTAGAGCAATACTGACTTTATTTGCGACATTTCTAAATAGTTGCTTTGATGAGAAGTATTCTAAGAGCGAAAGATGTAAAAAACTATACTGGTTACCATCGGAAATTTTCAGTAATGCACCCTGTCGTACAACAGATAAACTCTTCGATTTATCTGCATTAAAATCTCCATATTCGGAAAAGAACCTGTCCCATCGCCCTTGATCATCTGCGTCATAATTGACACTCGTAAGATTATTTTGCCATAGGCAATTAGCTAACTGCTCACAATAACAACGAAAATCATCAGCAATGGTGTCTCTCCAGGAAAGACTAATCTCATCATTATTGAAAAGTTTTAGAGCCTGCCGATCAAACCAAGCGGTTGTGAACTGGTCAAACAATTCTAAGCGAGTTAAATGATTTCGTTCCAAATTAGGAAGTGCTGCATATGATTTCAATATCCCTTTTAACGCGAACATGGCCGCCCATAGAATAAAAGGGTTTGTTATCATACCTGACAACCCTGGTAGTATTTTGAACAGTTTAAGATAATCTAATTCTGGATCAACATCTTCAGGATTAACCTTCTTCCAAAGATCTATATATTCTGGAACCTGTTTTTCCAAATCAAAAAACTGTATATAAATTTTCTTCAGTGCGAAATCAGACGGCGTTAAAGTTGCGCCCAGATTTCGAGAAGGATGCTCCCTGTTGTCTTTTTTTTCCGCCAATACTACATAGGGTGATTTACTTCTTATCTCCGGCAATTCAAGACTGTGACTGGCCAAGTGAATCGCTGAACCCTCATTAGCATATGAATCAACAGCAGTAGCAGTTAACTGATTTAAATTTAATTTTACCTTAGGCGGCGCGGCAACGCTCAATGCTGCATGGCTTTGAATTGGCTTTCCTGAAAGTGGCTCAATGTCAGCGGGCACTAGGTTAGATTCAGATACTTCGAGCCTTTTACTTCGCTTCCCAGAATAGGGTGTAATGGTCTGTCTAGATACTCGCACTCCAAATGTCGTCATGAGTTGAGAAGGCTTGTACTTCACTAGTGCCTCAGAGCGGCAAGAAATCAGTACTCTTACATTCCACAGATGAAGATCACCTATTTCATATAAGTTATACTCTCGCCGCTTTGCCGCCATTTCATCATAGGAATCGAGAATTAAAAATAATTGGGCATGTTTTTTTAAAATTGCGACTTCATTCGGCTGCAGGTATTTTTCAAGATATTTTTCCAAAAATGGGTATTTGTGCGCCCCATCTCTATTAATCTTGTTTTTAATTTTTAGCCGCGGCAAATGTATAAATAGTGGAACCCATGGGGCATTCTTTTCCCACATATCATTCACGAACCATTGTCCAAACATCGTCTTTCCCGAGCCGGAATCACCTAATAGCAGCATTAATCGCGCCTGACCTTCGAGAAAACCCCTTATCATATCAATACTACTTAAACGCTCTTTAGGAACCACGTGCTCAGTGCTGCCAAACATAGAAGGAATATACTGTTGTAGCTGTGAATCGATTTTTTCTTTTTGGATTTTCACTTGCCAATGCCTGCGCAGCTTCTCAACAATCGGGGGCAAAAATTCAGCACTACTTACTGGGGTAGGATCACTCCCACATATATCATTGTCCAAATTTACTTTTTTCATGTGGTACCATAGAGTTAAGTATTACAACTATCAGAGTGAACTATAAAGTAATATATACAATCTTCCAACCCCCCGCGACTGAAAAAGTCTATTTTTTCACAGCTTAAAGCACCAGTGTTCATCATTATCTTAACGGCTTTTAGGGTAATGACTATATGGCGCAACATTTTAGGGGCATTTAACTGTCTATTGCTATTTTCTTAGAATGTTCTCGTTGGCTTCGCACTATTCATAGTGGGCGATATGTTCTCTAAATAGTCTTTAGTTGTAGTCAGTTTAAATCCACAGTATCGTTCGTCATAGCCTAATTGTTTTATCTCTTCGAGAGGAATGCTTGTAAACTTAAAACGTTGACCGTATAGCGTCTTCGCTTCCTCATTAAATACACGCGTTAAAACATAGAATGTCGTCACTTCTGGGTAGTGTTTCAACACACATTCCATCAGACTTCGTCCTAGACTTTTCCCACGTTCAATGACGCCTGCTTGCGCAATATACACTACGGGCTTGCTATCTACTGTGGCTTCATAAAAATGTATAAATCCAAGGGTTGCTCGCGCTCCAGCATTCAGTTTTGTCGCAATAAAGGCTTGCATGCGTAAATCAGGCTTTGTCCATTCTTGCATGGCGTCGGTGCAGGCAAAAACAGAATAATGATAGAGAGGATTTTTGTAGCAGGGGTCATCTATATAACGACTATTTTCTGGTTCGTTATAAACATGTCGAAAAGCTAGAATATCTTTGGCTAATTGTGGGTTGGATTTGTAGGCATCGTAAACCGTATTTCGATATAGTCCATATAACAACAATGCTTTAGTATTCACGCGCCACTTAGATTTGTCTTCAAGACCAAATGTTGTCGTGTTATTGGGAATTGTTTCGTAGTATTTAAAATCAATATCAGAAAATAGTTGTGTATTTTGGCTTTTCATTATTACCTCTACCTTGATTTATTGACGCAAAACTCTATCATATTCATGCTGTTCGGTCAATGGCTCGCTAGTAACACAACTTAGCTCCTCGATCATTTCTTACTTGCAAGAAACTCTTCCACATGACCGTAAGGTTTTATCTCCAACAGCTGCAATTTTTCCGGCCTTGCATGGGGGTTTAGAGAGTTAATTTGTAAGTATCCTAACTCGCAAACCCTATAAATCAAATCGGCGCGTGTTTTTACGTTTAGCTTTATCTTGATATTATTAATATGTGTTTCGACTGTTCTGGTTGAGATTAACAGGCTTTTTGCAATTTCCGTAAAGGTGAAGCCTCTGCTTAAATAATAGATGCATTCTTGCTCACGTGGTGTTAGCAATGGTGTCGTGGATGATTGATTCGACAAGGTATTTAATGCATTATTTTGGTACTCTTGAATTATTTTATCGCTGGTGCTAGCAGAGGATAAGACTTGTGCCCATGTTTCTATTCCTTCAACTTCTCCTTTGGCGTTGATGATAGGTTTTTTTGAAATTAAACTGATAACAGCACCTTTAACCGAAGGAATTTTTGAAAGGAGTAGAGTTTCGGATCTTTGATAAATGCTAAGGTCATCGTAGTGCTTGAAATCATCAGCAAAATTTGCAGCGTCGCAATTGCTATACTCAATGGTGAGGTTGATTAGTTCATCTGAAGACTGGGCCCCAGTATGTTGTG
>JBGSSQ010000139.1:0-2823 GCA_041736975.1 Gammaproteobacteria bacterium | reverse complement strand
GCAAAATGAGAGCGCTAATATTCATGTATTTCTTATGAATTGCAAGTCTGAGCACTTCACACTCATCGCGCTTTATTAGTAAGATATAAGCAATCATCCTTTATTGAGAATATTATGCAAAATCTACAACAACCTGTTCGAAGATTATATCGCTCACGCAAAGATAAAATGATTGCAGGGATCTGTGGTGGCTTAGCAGAATATTTTGCCATAGACCCAACTTGGGTTCGTCTGATCTTCGTTCTATTTTTCATTCTAGGTGGTTCTGCATTTCTCGTTTATATCGTGATGTGGTTAATTGTGCCACTAGAACCCCTATCCACATCATTCAATAACGATCAACTTCGCCAATAAAAATTTGATTTCCCCCTCTTGATATTATTTTTTTGGACCCCATTTTCATTATTGTAAGTGTGATGGAATCACAGAAAAATAATTGCTTTTTAAGATCGCTTTTTTAAGAACTAAAAGGGGGATTGATTATGGCAGCTATTCATGTAACTTTTCGATCTATCGCTGATTCAGTTGCAATCAAACATCAAATTCAAAAAAGTTTCACAAAACTTAATCAAGTTCACAAAGAAATTAATCACTGCCGAGTTGTCATCGATCTTGACCAGAAACATCAACATCATGGCAAAATATTTAGTGTCCATATCGATGTCACACTCCCGGGTAAGGAATTGGTATCGCGCAAACGAAATAAAAATTTATATCTTGCGGTACGCGATAGTTTTCACACCTTGGAACAGTTATTAAATAAACATAGCAAAAAAAGAATTGCATTAATGAATAAGTATACGCCGCATAAACGTGTGGGGTCTTATCAGCAATCAGCCACTGTTCATTCATAAGCAATACTTGTGCGCGGGTGATCAATCTCACCCGCTGCACTTCAAGTTAACTGCTGCAGACCTTTGTTGAAATACCATTTCGTAGATGCTATGTTAAAGCCACATCAACTAAATGGATGAAATCATTGCACATGTTGCAGCATTTGTTACGGATCAAACGAACTCACTCGGCAATTTTTTTTTGTTTATTGACCTTATTTCTTAGTTTGACAAGTACAGTAGCAAACGCTTACAACGACAGCATGAGAATGTGTCCTTATCAGTGGCGTCCTATTATCGCGATCGCTGGTGGATATATCACTTCTTCTGGGTTAGCCGATTCACATAACTTTCCTATTCAAAATCCAATCACAGACTCTTTTTATAATTACTCCGGTGACAGTGGTAAAAAAACCACGACGATAGGCGATGCATTTTTAGGTTTTGAATTTGGTTTTGCTAGAGGCGGGATTCTGCAATTAGGCTTAGGATATGATCAAACGACCCCATTTGGGATTAGTGGCGCGCTGACTCAAGGTGCTGATGTCATTTCCCAAGATATTTGGCGTTATCAATATGATATCGTTCTCCGACAATTCTTATTTGAGGGCAAGTTCCTAGTCACGGCAGGCGAGATCTATCATCCCTATGTGTTTGGTGGTGTAGGGACATCAATCAATACCGCCTCCAATTTTAAGACAAATATTCCTACATACATCACTTTCACCAGAGAGTACGATCGAAGTACCAATTTTACATTTAGTTATTCAGTCGGATTTGGTCTAGATCTTGATCTTGACCGAGTATTTCGTTTAGGTGTTGGGTATAGGTACAGCAATTATGGAACAGTAGAATTAGGTAACGCGACGATTAACCAGACCCAAGTCCCAGGGACTATTTCACAGTCGAATGTACAAACCAGTGAGCTCTTCCTACAACTAACAGCTGGGATTAATTACTAGTATTTATCAAGGATTCATTAGCTGCATGCGTGCTGACTTCTCTCAAATGATCAAAAACATTGTTCTTCTTTGCTCAGCACTTTTCATGCTATGCGTGAGCCTGAACAGCTACGCCTTGCCATTTAATATCGTTCCTAAACCAGGGACGATATTACCGACTGTAGTAGATCTGGGTCTAACCGTCACCGCTTACTACACGGTCTCAAACAATACCGCTTCACAACGAAATAACAACTTTGTCTTGTATCTACCTCCGAATGTCTCCCAAGTCACGGCTGGTGGCACTTATGGAGATACTTGTGGCACCACCTTTAACCTTGCTGCACGTGGCCAGGCTAATAGTAGCTGCACGCTGCAATTGACGATTGCGGGTGCAACAAGCGGGCCTAATCCCAGCCCTCAAGATAATCTTTTTGTGTGTTTTCCTGGCGGACTCACTTGTGCTGGCACTTACTATCCGCTTAATGTCAGTTTAAATACGAATATCATTACTTCCATTGCTGTAACCCCAGCTACTGCAACGATTCCTACAGGGGCAACACAGCAATTCACTGCGACAGCTACTTTTACTGATAGCACCACGCAAGATATCACTAGTACAGCTAGCTGGAACTCATCGGACACGAATGTTGCAACGATTTCTTCCTCTGGCCTAGCCACAGCAGTCAATGTTGGGACTAGCAATATCACAGCTGTCAAAAATGGCGTTACTAGCAACACCGCGGTTCTAACCGTGAATTCATTTATGTATGTAGTCAATGATAATAGCGATATCAAATACTGCAGTGTTGCAGCCGATGGAAGCTTTTCAGGTTGTTTAGCTACTGCAACAGCTGCAACTAATCCGCAAGATATCACGCTCAACGCTGCAGGTACTTTTGCTTATGTTGCTAGTAGATCTGGTGGGAAAGTTTATCTTTGTTCAGTCAACCCAACGACTGGAGATCTTGGTGGTTGTGGAGAAACAGGTGGCTCATTTACAAGTCCTAATAAAGTATTAGTCAATCCCAGCAATACTTACGCTTATG